>CAWVWD010000421.1:0-4403 GCA_963933585.1 uncultured Saprospiraceae bacterium | reverse complement strand
GAATTGCTAATTTTTCCAAACGATTCAAAATAGCTTTGTGTTTACCTTGTCCTAGCAGACTATATCCGCCGTAATCCCAAGTCTGTAAGTAGAAAACAGGGAAATAATACGCGATATCACCATCATAATAATCTTTCAAAATTTCGGTAAAATCATCGTCAAGTGAACCTTTTGTCGCAACTGCTTTTTTATTTAAATCCTCAATATTTGTAAATAATTGATACATTGTGCCTTCTGCGACTAAACCTAAAGTCATGGCAGGGATTGGATCATCAATCCAAAATAAGTCTGGATAGTCGGAGTCAAAATTTTCTACTTCAAAAAACTCTATAAACTCCTCATTCAATTTGTCTAACAGTTTTTTTCCACTTCGATAAACTAAAGCGAATTCTCTTTCCGTTTTTGCAGCTTTATAGCTTTTCTGATATTGTTCAATCTCAAAAACTGCTTTCGTACCGAAAAATTTTGTCATTCGTTTGGTGATCAATTGACTATACAATTCTTTTTCGGCCTCATTTGCATCGAACTTTACAGAACCGCCATAAATCCAGCCTTCAGCGCCTTTTGCTGTGCTGATTTTCAGCCAAGGATCATCATATTGAATACCTCGAAGTTTAATTTTATCAGTAAAATCACTGAATTCTCCATTAAATATAACTTTTGATTTTTTTGCTAATCGAGTAACTTCTTTTCCTTTTAGTCCTGCGGCATCTCGAATTCTTACGTTATCTACAATAACTTCTAACTCAATACTTTCCTTACTTTCCGCAATTTCTTGAACGATTTGTTCATTTGTACCTTCATCCTGTGGCTGTTCCGTTGAATCAACTTTATCTTCACAGCAAGACAAGAAAATAGCGACTGCGAACAACAGCATAATTTTTTTCATAGATAAGATATTTTGTAATTCTAAACTTTTCATTATTTGTCAATAATAAAATTATATCTTTGCACCTCAAAATTAAAATCGAAAAAATAACTCAAAAAGGATAATTAGTCGATAGTTTTAAGTTAGTCGGGCAAGGTACTAACTACCGACTAAAAGTTACTAACTATTAACTTATCCTTCTGAACAATTTATAAAATAAGAGATGGCTTTAAAATGTGGAATCGTAGGTTTGCCAAATGTTGGAAAATCTACTCTATTTAATGCACTTTCCAACGCGAAAGCATTAGCGGCGAATTATCCTTTTGCAACGAAAGAACCAAATGTCGGAACAATTACGGTTCCTGATGCTCGTTTGACGAAACTTCAAGAATTGGTTCAACCTCAAAAGGTTTTACCAACGACGATTGAAATCGTGGATATTGCAGGATTGATAAAAGGAGCAAGTAAAGGGGAAGGTTTAGGAAATCAGTTTTTGGCAAATATTCGTGAAGTTGATGCGATTGTACATGTGGTACGTTGCTTCGAGGACGATAATATTATTCATGTTGATGGAAGTGTGGATTCTGTTCGGGACAAAGATATTATTGATACAGAATTACAATTCAAAGATTTGGAGTTGTTAGAAAAACGATTGGATAAACTCCGTCGTCAAGTCAAATCAATGGATAAGGATATTATTCGTCAAGCTGCAATTTGCGAAAGTTTATACGCGCATATTGAGCAGGGGAATAATGCACGTTCACTCGAAATTGACGAAAACGATCAAGCTTACGTTAATGAGATGTACTTATTGACCGCAAAGCCGGTGATGTACGTTTGTAACGTAGATGAGAATTCTGTTGTAAACGGAAATAATCATACCGTTCGTTTCATGGAAATGGTCAAGGGGGAAAATGCAGAAGTTTTGTTAATCTCGGCAGCAATTGAAGCTGATATTGCAGAATTAGATTCTTACGAAGAACGCATGGAATTTTTGGAAGATTTAGGTTTGAAAGAAGCTGGTGTGAATAAAATTATTCATTCTTGTTATAGCTTATTAAACTTAATTACTTATTTCACTGCTGGGGAGAAAGAGGTTCGTGCTTGGACAATCGAAGTTGGAACGAAAGCTCCTGGAGCGGCTGGTGTGATTCATACGGATTTTGAGAAAGGTTTCATTAGAGCTCAAGTAATTAAGTACGATGATTTCGTCGAACATGGTTCAGAAGCTGCTGTGAAAGCAGTTGGAAAAATGGGAATTGAAGGGAAGGAATATGTTGTCGGTAATGGCGATGTTATGCATTTCTTGTTCAATGTTTAGATTTACAGTGAACGATTGATGTTTTTCGAAAAGCGTCAATCGTTTAATTATATAGGTTACGAGGTGATATTTTTCTTTGAGAAATATCACCTTTTTTATTGAAAAAAAAAGGCTATTATTCCAGTGTTGTAAGTGTTAATAATCTGTCAGTTCAAAATAAAACCTTCCGTCATGCTGAATTTTATAATGATAGCCAGAATAAATAAAAATCAATCAATGAAAATTATATTAAATATTGCTTTGTTATTATTACTTTTTACAATTTCAGCTTGCGAAAGTGGAGAAGAATCTGCGACATCAGCAGATATTAAAAGTGCGGTGGATTCATTTAATGAAGCTAATTTTGAAGATGCTTTAAAGTTTTCAAACGAAATATTGAAAGAAGATTCGGAAGATTATTTTGCGTGGTCTGTGAAAGGTCGTTCGTTATTTGCATTGGGAAAAAAGGAAGAAGGTATTGAAGCATTGAATAAAGCAATTTTGATTAATCCTGAATATTACGAAGCTTATGCGCATCGAGGTTTGTTTTATTATGCCATGGGCGAATTTGAAAAAGCTCAAAAAGATGTCAATGTTGCAATTGAGGATGATGCGAAAAATGTGGAATTATTAAAGACAAAAGCGACGATTTCTTATGCTTTATCCGATTTTGAAAATGCTTTAAAAGGTTATAATCAAATCATTCTACTTGATAGCAATAATTATGATACTTACGTTTATCGTTCAATTTGTAATGATAGATTGGGAAATAATGATTTGGTATTAATTGATCTTGAAAAAGCAATTAGTTTAGATTCTGAAAATGGTTTTGCATATCAAACTCGAGCAGAACATTATACATATTCATTGAAAGGAAATTACGAACAGGCGATTAAAGATTACGATAAAATAATTTCACTTTTCTCTGCTGATTTTCCCGAAAATGAAAAAGCGATTGCTTATAATAATCGTGGTTTTGCGAAGTATAATGTCGGTCAATTAGAGGAAGCAATTAATGATATTGATCAATCATTAAGCCTCTTTTCTGAAAATTCTTATGCGTATAAAAATCGTGCTTTAGTACATTTAAAAAAAGGAAATAAGTCCACTGCATGTGCCGATTTAGCGAAAGCGAAATCATTAGGATTTACAGAACAATATGGAAATGAGGTAGACGAATTATCGCAAAAAAAATGCAATTAAAATTATAAATTATTGACCGTTTTTATGCAGAATATGTAAAAACGGTCAAATAATTTATACCGAGGTTTCGGGTAAGTTATTTCAACTTAAAACGCCTTCGTATCCGTCACAAAAATACCAAAAGTGCCCAATCCACCACTCATATTACTGTATAACAAAACTGGTTCAGAAAATGGATTACCTTGAGTATCCCAATAGTTATTCAGAGAACTAATATAAGTCGCATATTCTGGCGTCGTTGAGCGGAAATATATCGCTCCCGAAATCTCATAATTCGATGGATCTCCCCAAATCACAGGATACGTTTCTAAACGTATAGTATATTCTTGACCATCAAAATTAGCATCTGAAAGCGTTCCATTTTCAAAATTCGGATCAGAACTTTCAAAATCAATAGGATAATCATATTCATTCGAAAACGTAGTATCCCAAGGGTCTTGATATTTTATATGAACATAACCATTAATCTCATAAAAATTAGAAGTACCGGCAGGATCCGTAAATGTTAAATTGTAAACATCCATAGGGTTACCAAACTGATCTACGCCACCTTGAGAATCATATGCTACACTATCAATTAATACGGGAGATGGAATAATTTGAACAGCAGAAGTTGGTTCAAAATCTGGTGCAGAAATTTTTAATTCGTATTCATCACCTGGTGTTGGTGAGAACGATTGACCTAAATCTATTTGATAACCACGAACATTATTAGAATAAGCAAACGTGTATTCTAAAGCTCCGTTTTTATACAACTCTACGGTCGCACCAAGAACAATATCTGGATTTATCGTATCCAAAATTCCTACAGATTTTCCAACCATCACGGTCAAAATAGAATCCGTATCTTTAAAAAACGCATAAGGTGCTAATTGAGATTTATGTTCTGGTAACTCTACTTCCAAAACTGCTCCTCGAAACATATCTTCACATGACGTGAAACCTATTATTATTGCAATGGCAATTAAGCCAAATTTTATTTTTTGCATTGTTTGTTTAGATTTTAGATCTTAGACATTAGATTTAAACGAT
>CAWVWD010000420.1:0-4418 GCA_963933585.1 uncultured Saprospiraceae bacterium | reverse complement strand
AGAATCTGCAACACCTGCAGAATCTTGTGCTGTCAACCATTCGATATCAAAATAAGGATTCGCTGGACAAGTTGCTGCATTTGCTGCACCTGGAGAAGCAAAAATTGCGGAAAAACTAATTACCAAACCTGCATCATTGATTTCTGGTAACCAATTTGAAGCCATTGTATTATCTGCATTTACATCACATAATGCTAATGAATTACCTGCACCATCAGCCATTTCTGTCCAAGGGTAAGAATCATCATAATCTACATAATCTACAACTGCACCGTTTCCATCAACTAATTCGATGTCTTCACCACCATTTGTCAAACTTCCGCTTGTCCATTCGTAAGCTGCCACTCCAAAAGCATTTTGGAATGCAATAGAATCATTTGTCAATACAACATAACTTCCTGCAGCCATTGTCACACTACCAAATGTATAATTAACACCTTGTGTAAATGAAAATCCTGTTAAATCAACAGCTGATCCTTCATTATTATATAATTCAAAAAATTCAATTGAATCCGTAGAAGGAACGTTGTAAAAAATTTCATTAATAACTACATCTGGTGTCACCGCATCAGAAGGATTAATCGTGACTGTGTAAGTCGTTCCTGCTCCAAGTGTAGCACTGTTTGTAGTGTTTGACAAAGTCAACACAATTGTTTCTGCACCTTCCGTCATCATATCATCCGTGATTGGAACAGAAATCGTTTGATTCGCTGAACTTCCACCTGCAAACGTTACAGTTGTTGGAGAAGTAAAAGTATAATCCACACCATTAGTTGCTGTACTTGCCACATCAATAGAAACATCAACTGAAGTCGCATTCGCATCCGCATTTATAATCGACACATCAATATTTACCGTTCCAACGTTCTCATCAACAATTGAAGAGAAACCTACAAACTGTATTTCAGGAATTAACGCAACTGCCGGTAAAACGGTAATTGTAGCAACCATTCCACCACCTGCGTGAGGATCACACTGATAAGTATAAGATCCTTGAGTATTAAATCTAAAGCCAAAAACCCATGCAGTAGAAGATGCACCACCATTCCCAAAACCAACAGGATTTGAAGAATAAGTACTTTGTGTTCCATTGATATTATGGAAACCACTAATATTCGTCCAGACAACACTATCACCTTCTGTAATCGTTAAACTTGAAGGATTGAAAGTATTCGCTCCGCCTCCGACTGAAACATTATGAACAATAATACTTGAACCGTTTGAATACGTTCCAATAGGGAAAGGAGTCGTAGCGTTTCCGTTTGATGACATTCCATCATTCACATTGATTCCACTGTAAGTCCAATCCGCTAAGGTGAAAGTTGTACTAATCGTTCCCATATCATTACGATAAGCCCAACCGTCGAGATAATCCCAAGCGGTACCAGAACCATCAACATTGATATCACCGAAAACATCTACAGCAACACCATTCTGAAATAATTCCACAGCATCGTCACCATTAATACCTGCTGAACCATCTACGAAATCAGCATTGAATCCAAAATAAGTATTAAATTCTGCTGCAGTCGGTGTCAGGTAAAGAAAAGTACCAGCAGTAGCAGGTTGTGCAGGGAATGTATATTCCTCTCCATCCGTTCCACCACCATTATTAGCAGAACCAAAGCCATAGGCACTTAAATCAGAAATATTATTAATGACATAAAATTCGACTACTTTTGGTGTTCCTCCGGATAAAGGTCCATCAAAAGCGCCGGTAATAATCATGTCTTGAGCACTTAGCCCAAAAGAAATTAAGAGCGCAAATAAGCTACTTGTCAAAATACGTTTCATAACTATTTAGTTTATTTTGTAAATTTAAATCTTATTGAAACTCAAAAATAGGCAAACAGTTTCAAGTTTAATAAATAAGTATCCTTGAATTGATAGTCTATTAAATTAAATTTCAATGAATTGAATGTAAATTCAATCTGAATAGTTTTATTTTAATATAAAAAAATGGTTTTCAGATTGAGATTTATTCCATAAATTATTTATAAATTATCACTAGATTGGATTAAAATTTGCTATATTTTTAACTCAATACCATTTGAAGCAATTAATAGATAATGACACGAAATTTTATATTACTCTCAATCGCAATCTTTTTATTGATTATAGCCTACAGTTATGATAAAATCAACACTGTAAGCCTTAGTCAGTATGTTGATAAAATAGAATCTAAAATTCAACGACATGAAGCAGAAATCCTCAAGTTATTTGAGAATGACGATTTTATAGATAAAGCGATTAATTATGATTTTTTAGAAACGGAGTTGGGCGATTTAGAAAAACTCTCTAATAAAGATTATTCTATCTTTATTTATCAAAACCCTGATTCTTTAGTTTTTTGGACAAGTAACAAAATCCTTCCTTTTGATGCCGAAGTAGAATTTTCGGATATTCCCATTTCAAGATTTAGTAATATCAAAAATGGTGGTTATGCGATTTTGAATTATCCTTATATCAAAGATAATATACAATATGCTCTGGTTGGTTTGATTCCTATTACGCATCAATATTCGATTGAAAATGAATATTTAATAAATGGTTTCAGCATTATTAAAGATATTCCGAAAGAGGTGAGAATACAGTTTGAACCGAATGAATATGAAGTCAAAAACGCTGAAAAGGAAACACTATTTTACCTTACTTCTGACGATTCATTTTTGGATAAAAGACAACAGTATAGCATCTTGACATTTTACTTACTTGGTTTGATTGTATTTTTTCTATTCTTGAATAATGTGGCTATTCGTATTGCTCAAAAGGGACAATCTCAATTAGCTGTTTTGTTTTTATTGGTGATTGTTTTCGCTTGTAGATTAGGAACGATTTGGTTAGGCTTCGGAGCAAAGTTTGATGATTTATACCTTTTTAATACACAATATTTTTCAAATCTTTCTATATTTTCATTAGGCAATTTATTAATTAATAGTATAATTGGTCTATGGCTAATGATTTTCATCTATCGAGAATTAAAATTGCCACAATTAATTATTGATAATAAAAAACAACATCCAATTTATTTATCAATTGCTTATTTATTGATTTTCTCGGGAGTGACTCTAACGATAAAAACTTTCCAACAATTAATCCTTTATTCTAGTAATAGTTTTGACATAGATAGCTTATATAGCTTAAATGCTTTTCCTTTGATAGGCACATTGACGCTATCTTTGATACTCTTTACATTATTCCTTTTCATCGTTAAAATCAAACTATTAACACAAAAATTTCGGATAGAACTAAGGTATAGAGTTGCCATAGAACTCGGTATTATTATCGTTACAACCATTCTGTATTTTTTGAATTTAATTAATTTTTCAATTTTATTTGCAGGATATTTTGCGGCTATAGTCTCTTTTATGACTTACTTTTTTGTTAAACAAAAAGCAGCAGGTTTTTTATGGTTAGTGGGTTGGATATGTGTTTTTGGAATTTTCAGTTCCGTCTTATTGACAGAATTTAATAAACATAAAGAGTTAAATAATCGTATTTTTTATGCAGAGAATTTAGCATTAGAAAGGGATATTTACACAGAAGGTATTTTTGATAATGTGGCAGCAACGATTACGCAAGATCCTTTTATCAAGAAAATTTCTAACTTATTTATTCCTCGAAATCGGATTATTGAACAAATAAATGAAGGTTATTTAAAAGAAAAATTTTCTACTAAATATGAATATTCCGTCCACCTATATAGTGCTGACAGCACTGGGACAAAAGGTGAAAATATTTTGTATCAATATTTTGCAGACTTCATTGATGAGGCGGAACCTACGAATAATCCAAATTTATATTATTGGAATAACGGAATCGGTCAGCAACGCTACATTGCAGATATACCAATACTTGCAGATAACCGAAAGTATTATAAAATAGTTATTTTACTTGAGCCAAAAACGATAGAAAAACTAAGTAGTTATCCTGAATTATTATTGGATAAAAGTTTTGATTTACAAAAAAGATTTAAGGAATATAATTATGCTATTTATAAAAATGAACAGAAAATAAAGGATAAGGGAGGAGAATTTACAGAATCTTTATCTTTTAATATTCCGAAAAGTAATAATCAGACGATTCAGAAAGGAAATATCAATTATTTACTACACAAAGCTCAAGATAATCGAATCATTATCGTCGGAAGAGAAGTAGAAAATGCGGCTGCTATATTTTCATTATTTTCTTATATGTTCTGTTTGTCTTTGACATTATTTTCAATAATTTTAGTGTCTAACCGATTAGCAGAAAACTTGCCAGGCGGGAGTTTCTTAGATGTTCGATTGCCATCTTCCCTGCGAAACAAAATCCAAAATAATGTCTTGGCCATTGTTGTACTTGCATTCATTGGTATTGGGGTAACGACGGTTTTCTATTTCCGCTCAGAAGCACAAGATTATCATGCGGGAAGATTA
>CAWVWD010000419.1:0-4421 GCA_963933585.1 uncultured Saprospiraceae bacterium | reverse complement strand
GTGGTACTGACATTAATAATATTCTTTTTATCAAAATCATCCACTAATAACAATACGGCAACTTCATCAATATATGCCAAATAGTGGTCAATTTTCGCAATCTCCACAAAGGCTTGAACCCATTTTTTGATCAAACTATATCGACTTAAAATATTGTTTTCCAATGTTTTAATCGAAGCCTCGTATTTATCAAACGCTTTTTTCTTTTTCAAGAATTTCAAAAACTCCTGATACGTTTCTCCTGCTTCTTTGGAAATAATATAACGATTCGAGCGAGTCAATTCATCAAACAAATATTGAGCGGTTTCCCTCACCTTAAAACTTCGTCCCCTAACACCTTGTCCCTCAAAAATCGTAATTTCCTTCTCAAGCTCATCAATCAAGTAATCGAATTCGTGCGTCTTTGGAAATACTTGTAAAATCGTTCCTGCCGAAGCCAATTGATGATGAAAATAAACTCGTTTTTCTTCGGATAATAATTGTTCTAAAAATAACTTTCCGAATGCTCGAATATTAGAAGTATAATGCAATAAATCAATCGTTTCATACAAATCCGTCAAGGCTTTTACGAATACAATCGCATCTTCATCATGAATTCCTTTCGTATAACCTTCATGATAACGCTTCGCTGCGAATTGTCGAACCGCACTTTCCAAACCTGACAGGTCTTGAAGACCTGTCAGGTTTTCCGCACCATTCGTAAAGAACTGATAAGCCAAATATTCGCCACGATAAACGGTTTTATCTTCCGAAACTAATGATTGTGACCAAACCGATTTTGTTGCTAAAAAATCTTTGTCTTCCACTTCTTCAAAAAAGTTCGTTCCTGTCAAATGATAGAACATTTCACCGCCACGATTCACCATTGTCAAATCCAACGGTTGCGTATTCACCGAAAAACGATGCTTGCCCAACTTAATCACATTTTCACCGCTGACAAACAAATCTTGCTTATCTCGCAACTGTCGGATCGCTTCTTCTTTCAAGGTTTTTAACTGAGATTGAATCGAATCCGCCTTGACATTATCTTCTAATTTCGTCAACTGCTTGATAATATCCCGAACTTTTTCAATCATCAAATCTGATGCAAAAAAGCCGTTGATTTCGCTGACTTCCTTGAAGTTTTTCAAGCGATTGCGAATCCCGTTTAAAATCCGTTCTGCAGCCGCTTCCAAAGATGCCGTTCTACGATTTCGAGCTTCGGTTAAGTCTAATTTTCGAGTTTCAAAAGCGTTGTAAATCTCTTCTCGTTTATCCGAAATTTGCGGTAAAAATTCATCAAACTCCGCAAACTTCCCTTCTAATTCTTCCAACTGAACCATTAATTTGGTCAAGTATTCATCACACTTTTGTGGTGTGTCGGATACGTCCAAATAATTGACAATTCCTTGGTCTAATAACTTCAATTGTGCCGCAAATTCTGCCGTTGCTTCCGTGCTAAAAAGTGATTTACGCTTACGGTTTTGAGCCGCTTTCGCTTGATTAAGCGTCGCATAAATGTCAGAAATATTATCAATAATACGAGTCGTTTCCGTCGCATCCTCAATTTTTAAATTACTAACAATATCAATCAACAACTTTAAATCTGCACCAACTTTATCAATATCTTCGCCCAAAGCATTCGCTTCGACAGCGGTTTTCAAACTTTCTACCTTGCCGTTTGCTTCCGCAACTCGCTCTGCATAAGGCGTTAAAGCATTTTCATCTAACAAAAATTGAACGCAGTCTTTTGACAATTTATCGCTCAACTCCGACGCTTCGATTTCGATTTTTTCAATCAAATCCAAATCCGTATAACGCAACTCTCGCAACGAAATCGCTTCACCTCGAACCGTCCGCAAACTCGATAACATTTCCACAAAAACATCGACCGAATCGTACTTCGAGCGTTTTATAGTATTGAATAATTCCGATGCTTTCGTTTGCACTCGCTCAATCTCCTCAGCCGTATTTTTCTTAATTCGCTGTACCTTCTCAAACTCCTCAATTGCCGAGTTTGCCGATTGTCGAATTAAACCTAAAGGTTCATGAATCTTGAACGCTTCCGCCTTATCAATCCAATAATAACTATCTAAAACATCGGTCGTTTTTTTGACCAAATCCATGTACAAATCCGAAAATGAATCTTCCTTATTCAACAAAGTCATCACCTCCGAACATTCCGCCATCGCCTTGACAATGTCCTTATTTCCGACCTTATATAAATAGGAGTCGGTGTGTTCCGACGGAATAATATCACCCGAAATAAAAGGTGTTTGCCAAATCTGTACGATATGATGTTTTGTCTGCTCATCTTCCGCTTTAAAGTATGCTAACTCACCATTCGGAAAAATCGTATAACCATGACAAACGATAGGTGTAGTCACGGTTTGAGTAATTACATTATACGACATCAATGCATAACGTCCGTGTGATTTGCTATAAAAAACAAACAAATGATCTTCGCCATTCGGTGACGCAATTCGTCGCTCAAATAACTTTCCACGACGTTCCACATCAAAGATTTTATATTCGCCCGATTGCAAATAATAACCATTAGAAAAAATAATTCCGTGATTATCCGGCAACATCACCGCAGCTTCCGCCAACGTATCAATCCGCTCAATCGTTTGCATTTTATCATTAAAAATAAAATAGCGTTCCGTTTCTTGATACGGCTTAATTCGCAACGCAATCAAATTCCCCAAATCCGCAAAATAATATTCCGCATCATCCAAGGTTTGATCTTGATGCTCGACCAATTCATTATAAATTCCCTTGCCATCGTCCGTATTATCCTCCACTTTTATCGTCAAATCTCCACCAACCGTTTCCACAAAAACCTTATCCAAAATCGATACATGTGGATGCGTTCCAAAACGGTGCATATCTCTCGTCACTCGTTTCCAATCAAACTCATGCTGCTTCGGAAACTGAAATTCATGGTCGCTCCGAGCATCCACATATTCCAATTTATCGCCATTTATTAACCATTTGAAGGCCTTAATATCGTCCACATTTTTGCTGACCTGAAAGACCATATATAAATACGTTCCAATCACCGCAAACTTCGCAAAATGCGTCGCTTTATAGTATCGATACAAATTCGCAAAATCAACGGCAAACTTTTCGTCTTCTAAAAAGTTGGCAAAGGCAGTGCCGCTTGTCCTACGGTCATTTTGATGAAAACCGCCATTTTCAAAAGTATAAATACTAAACACATCGCTTAATTGCGTACCGCTACGCAAACCGATATGTACATTATATCCAAAAATACACGTATCGCCAATCGCTATAATATCCCGAGCAATACAAAAATTCGAGGTCGTTATCCTATCATTCGCAATCAACTGCGTTTCTATCGCCCCAAATACCTTTTTCCGCTCCTCGTTTAAGTTCCCCAAACGATTGCGTAATTCCGTTCCCTGATTTAATAATCGATTGCGGATGATTTCGTATGTTCCTGTTTCTAATGTTTGGTTTGTCATTCTTTATATGTTATAGGTTATCGAATTTTGCCTGTGGATTTTCAAATTTTATATCGTAGGGCAAACGGCACTGCCTTTGCCACGTTGGTTCGGTCATTTTTTATCGTTTCAATTTTTAATATCGTACAAATGTGGCAAAGGCAGTGCCGTTTGCCCTACGGAATAATTGGTTGCGGATGATTTCGTATGTACCTGTTTCTAATGTTTGATTTGTCATTTATGATGGATTTATAAGATTTTTTTATTTTTAAAGATTCTTCTATCTTCCTTATTGACTAAATCTTCATCAAGAATATCTATATCCTGAATTAACTGATATTTAATCAGCAATTCTTCTAAATTTTTGCGTTTCCCTGAGATAGCAGCATATAACAGCAATAATCTACCATAATGAGGAATAATGGATTTAACTAATTGGACATAGTAATCTTTATTATCTAATTTCCTCCCGTCTATTAATAACAATAACTGTTCAATTTGATTCAAATATGGACTCAATGTATGGTTATACCTTTTTTCTATCTTATTGAAAGCATCTTTTGTTGGTTTCTGTTTCACCATCTCAAAAAAGGCATTATAATATTTATTCAAAGCTTCAATTCCTGTTGTTGTTTCGTTATGAACAAATTTCATATTTTCGTTGAACCTTTGATGAGAATTAAACAACTGAAAAAAGGTATTCTCAAATTGCTGCTGTTTTAAAGTCGCATTTTGCAATTCCATTTGTTTCTTTTGTCCTGCTAATTCTTCTTGATTGTATAAGATTTCACGTTGTTGATTTAAGATAGATTGTTTCTGACCTAAGAAAGCGACATAAACAAAAAATAAACCTGCCAATGACCAAATCGAACCAACAGAACCACCAATAAAATCACCAAACTCATGGAAACCTTTAAATTCACCAAAGAAAATTCCAATGAACACAACAATAAAACCTAATGCAACAAATCCCCA
>CAWVWD010000418.1:0-4439 GCA_963933585.1 uncultured Saprospiraceae bacterium | reverse complement strand
ATAGTTTTCAACAAAAAAAAGGCACGCCAAGGACGCACCTTAAATTAAGTAGATATGAAATATTAATTATCTCTTTACATATAGTTCAAACTCAAAACACCCTCATCTCTCGCTTCCAATAAACTTTCCCCAACCAAAAACTCATCGACTTTCCGAGCTGCTTCTCGACCTTCCGCAATCGCCCAAACGACTAAGGACTGACCACGACGCATATCGCCTGCGGTAAATATTTTGTCCACTGAAGTTTGGTATTCGTTATCTTTTACGTTGCCACGATTATCCAATTCAACTTTTAATTGTTGCAACATTCCGTCTTGTAACGGATGGACAAAACCGATGGCCAATAAAGCCAATTCGCAAGGGATTTCTCGCTCCGAACCTTTGATTTCTACGAAAGCAGCACGACCGTTGTCGCCGGTTTTCCATTCAATATTTACGAGTTTGACGGCTTTCAAATTACCTTTTTTATCGCCGATAAATTCCTTTGTCAAAATTGCCCATTTACGGTCACAACCTTCTTCGTGTGAACTTGAAGTCCGTAATTCCATCGGCCAAAGTGGCCAAGGCGTACTCTCGTGTCTTTCGTTCGGTGGCTTGATTAACAACTCAATTTGCGTCACCGATTTGGCTTTATGACGGTTTGAAGTGCCGACACAATCCGAGCCAGTATCTCCGCCACCAATAACCAATACGTTTTTATCCGTTGCCAAAAGAATAGCTTCTTTACTGATTGAATCCCCAGCAACCCGTTTATTATTTTGCGTCAAAAAGTCCATTGCAAAATGCACCCCTTTAAAGTGACGGCCTTGAATCGGTAAATTCCTCGGCACGGTCGAACCGCCACACAAAACGATTGCATCGAAGTTGTCCGTTAGTTCCGTGACTGAAATATTGAAACCGATATTTGCATTTGTTCTGAACGTAATACCTTCCGCTTCCATCAAAGCCACTTTTCTATCAATCGTCCATTTTTCTAATTTGAAATCTGGAATTCCATAACGCAAAAGTCCGCCAATTCTATCCGCTCGCTCAAAAATCGTGACCCAATGCCCCGCTTTGTTCAACTGTGCCGCAGCCGCTAAACCAGCAGGCCCAGAACCGACAACCGCAACTGTTTTTCCGGTTCGTTGACTCGGCGGATTTGCTTTCGCATATCCTTTTTCATACGCCTTTTCGGTAATGGTTTTTTCGATATGTTCAATCGCAACAGGCGGTTGATTTATCCCCAAAACACAAGCTTTTTCGCAAGGTGCGGGACAAATCCGACCAGTAAACTCTGGAAAATTGTTCGTACTACTCAATATGTCAAAAGCCAATTCCCAATCTTCCTCATAAACGGCATCATTAAACTCCGGAATAATATTCCCCAGCGGACAACCGCTATGACAGAACGGAACGCCACAATCCATGCAGCGAGAAGCCTGTGTCATCGTTTTTTCATCCGAAAATGGCTGATATAAATCTTCGTAATCTTCAATCCGTTCCTCGACAGGTCGGTATTGTGGTAATTCTCTTGTATGATTTAAGAATCCTTTTGGATTTCCCATGATTAATTTTTTAATGATTTAGAATGGTGGACAAAGACCTGACAGGTTTTTAAAACTTGTCAGGTCTTTACACTAAGCGGCAACTAATTCTTCAACTTTCTCAACTTCCGTCGCTTTCTTCGCCAATGCCGTTTTATAATCTCTCGGCATTACTTTCACAAAATGTTGGCTTTCGGTTTCCCAATTATTTAAAATACGTTCTGCAACTTCACTTTTCGTAAATCGAAAATGCTTATCAATTTTAGCCTGAAGCAATTCAAAATCAGTCTCAGAAAGCGGATCTAAATCGACCATTTCAGGATTACATTTTTCGTTGAAACTGCCGTCTTTATTATAAATGAAAGCCATTCCGCCACTCATTCCTGCTGCGAAGTTTTTACCAGTTTCACCCAAGACGATAACCAAACCGCCAGTCATATATTCACAACCATGATCGCCAATGTTTTCAACGACTGCTTCCACGCCTGAGTTACGGACGGCGAAACGTTCGCCGGCTTTTCCGTTGATATAGGCTTGTCCAGAAGTTGCCCCATAAAAGGCAACATTTCCAATAATCATATTTTCGGAAGCGATAAATTTTGCGGACTTGTCTGGATGAATAATCAATCTTGCACCCGATAAACCTTTTCCAAAATAATCATTCGCTTCGCCTTCGATTTTTAATTGCAACCCTTTCGCTCCGAATGCCCCAAAACTCTGTCCTGCCGAGCCTTTGAAATTGAATTTAATTGCCCCTTCTGCCAAACCTTCTTGACCGTAACGTTTGGATATTTCATTAGAAATAATTGCTCCGACGGAACGGTTTGTATTTCTAATTTGTAAATCGACTTGTATATTTTGACCGTGCTCCAAAGCGTGTTTGATCACTTTCAACATCTTCCAATCCAAGACATTATCAATGCCATGTTCTTGTTCGTTCGTTTTATAATGTGTCGTACCTTCAATCGGATATTGATATAAAATTGGCGATAAGTCCAAGTTTTTATATTTCCAATGTTCGATATTTTCTCGCACTTTTAGCATTTGCGTCTGCCCAACCATTTCGTTTATTGTTCGGAAACCTAATTCTGCCATGATTTCACGAAGGTCTTGAGCCAAAAACGTAAAGAAATTAATCAAATATTGTGGATCCGCATTGAAGCGTTTCCGTAATTCTGGATCTTGTGTTGCGATACCAACTGGGCAGGTATTTAGATGACATTTTCGCATCATAATACAACCTTCCACGACCAAAGCAGCCGTAGCAACGCCCCATTCTTCTGCACCCAAAAGCGTGGCAATTGCTAAATCACGACCAGTTCTCATTTGTCCATCCGTTTGAACGGTCACTCGATCACGGAGTTTATTTTTAACTAAAGTTTGGTGCGTTTCCGCCAAACCTAATTCCCACGGCAAACCAGTATGGCGAATCGAAGAAATCGGAGACGCACCCGTTCCACCATCGTGACCAGAAATCAAAATGGCATCTGCGTGCGCTTTCGCAACACCCGAAGCGATAATTCCAACCCCAGCTTTTGAAACTAATTTGACATTAATTCGAGCCGCACGATTGGCATTTTTTAAATCGAAAATCAATTGTGCCAAATCCTCGATTGAATAGATATCGTGATGCGGCGGCGGCGAAATCAAGCCTACGCCTGGCGTCGAGTGTCGCACTCTCGCAATCCAGTTATCGACTTTATGACCGGGTAATTGTCCACCTTCCCCAGGTTTTGCCCCTTGTGCCATTTTGATTTGAATCTCGTCGGCATTCGTCAAATAATGACTGGTCACCCCGAACCGACCAGAAGCCACTTGCTTAGTTGCCGATCGTTCTGAGTCGCCATTTTCTTTAATTAAATAACGAATCGGATCTTCACCGCCTTCGCCACTATTACTTTTCGCACCGATACGGTTCATTGCAATAGCTAAGGTTGAATGTGCTTCGTGCGAAATCGAACCGAAAGACATGGCACCAGAAACGAAACGTTTTAATATTTTTTCAACCGGCTCCACTTCTTCGATTGGAATCGAATCTACTTTTTTGAAATTTAATAAGCCACGAAGTGTTAAAGCTTGTTTTTGTTGGTCATTAATTAAACTTGCATACTTTTTATAAGCCGTATAATTGTTCTTACGAGAAGATAATTGTAATAAATGTATGGTTTGCGGATTCAATAAATGCGCTTCACCACGACGTTTCCATTGGTAAACACCACCTACTTCTAAGCGTTGTTTAATCGGAACTGACGGATAAGCGGCTTCATGCCGAATCATTACTTCAATCGCAATTTCATCATAACCAATCCCTTCGATTCGAGATACCGCACCATAGAAACACTCCTCCGCTACCTCACTATTCAAACCTAATAATTCAAAAATTTGTGCACCTTGATAAGCCTGTAAAGTCGAAATTCCATTTTTCGACATAATTTTTAGCAATCCTTTTCCAATTACTTTTTGGTAAATTTCTATAACTTCCGTCAGCGTGTATTCAGGTGAATTTGAGTCACCTGATGACTTTTCAAACGAGCCTTTATGGTATAAATTGGTCAACGTTGCTAACGCCAAATAAGGATTAACAGCGTTCGCACCAAAGCCGATTAACGTGGCAAAGTGATGGGTTTCTCGAACATCTCCAGATTCTACGACCAAGGAAGTTTTACCCCGTAAACCTTTTCGAATCAAATGATGGTGTACCGCACCGATTGCTAAAAGTGATGGAATCGGAGCGTATTTTTTATCGGCACTTCTATCGGAAAGAATTAGAATATTGCAACCAGCTACCGTTTTTTCTTCCACTTCTTCACAGATTCTATCCAATGCTTTTCGTAAAGTACCTTTATCGCCGTTTGCCTCAAAAACAGTACTGACGATGCAAGACTTTAATTTATTGTGTTCTAAAAAAGTCAA
>CAWVWD010000417.1:0-4444 GCA_963933585.1 uncultured Saprospiraceae bacterium | reverse complement strand
CACCCCCACTTGCTGAGCCCCTGTTGTCTGTTGGTGCAGCAGCAGATTCCATAGAAACAAAAGCTTTTTCGAGGACTTCTGGTTGAATATAGTTTTTAACAAAAAACAGAACAGGTTCCCCCAGCTCATTATAAACCTTACAGTCAGAATCTATTACCGTGTCATAATGTTCTTTTTTGGCAAAAGTGTCTTTCAGTTGTTTTACCCCCTGCTGGTCAAGTTTGAATTCTGCTATTAATTTCTTCATGGTTTTTCCTTTATTATATTATAGATTTCCTGCAGCTTCCAATCAATTGCTTCAATATTCTCTTCTAAGCTGGTTGGTGGTTTGTTTGTTATTATGGTTGGTTCTTTTTCTGTGCTAACGCTTAGAGGAACCTTAGTGCCTATTTTTATTTCTTCATATTTTTCTCCCACTATTTTGAATAGATATTTTGCATACGCTTTTATGTTCGCCTCGTCGCATAAGTGTTCCAGCATTCGTATCATTTCCCTTTTTTTATTTGCATCAAAGGCAATAACTAAATATTCAATTTCGGTTTCATCAATTTCCCCGTGTTTTTCTTTAGGGGCTAAATCAAACAATTCAAGTTCTTGCATTTTCCCTCCTGCATATTTTACAAATTTCTCTTTTTTTGCCTATTGTAGGGATATTTCCTTTTGGGTAGCGTCTGAACCCCGCTGCATCTACAGAATATGGTGGGTCAGACCAGCAAGTTTTGCATTTCTCGCAATGCTTGATCATGGAGTCTATCTCCTCTTTTCTTTTTTCGTAAGAAAAGGATTTCTTTTTATAGAAACCGCCCGAATTTGGATCAGTGTTCCTGATCGCTAACTCCATAATGCTGAGGTCTTCAAGAGGGTTGGTCATTTGATAGCTTATCTATGACATATTCAACTCGGCAACAATTAGACCCTTCCCTTAATTGCCACTTGTCGCTTGGCAGTTCCCTTTTACCACACCTGGAACAATACGCTAAATATAGCCCAGTTTTGGTTTTTTTGAATTTCGATTCAAATGGTTTTTGTAATTCTTTGGCGGGTTTTTCCCATTTCTTGTTATTGTCTCGCCATTTCACTAACCTTCTTTTGTGATCAAAGACTTTCTCCATTTCAAACCTCATTTTCTTACCATCTGGGTTCATCTCAGTCCAATAATTAACAAAATCGACGAGCATTACATCAGAAATCTCATATTTTTTGTAAATATGTTTACAGTGAGCAATGAATTTCTGCTCCCTTTCCTTATCTTTTTCTTTAGCTTTCTCCTTATCCTTAGCCTTAGCTTTATCTTTAAGGGTTATACTAACACTTTCGATACCCTTCATTAAGCCCTTATCAGTTAATCTTTTAATCACACTCAAATGTGGCTTAGAATTAGCCCTAAGTATCCCATATTGAAATTCTACAAATGATGGAATAAAATACTGCTCATCACCTTTGATGTATTCCATTTTATCCGTTATTTCTATCGGTAGTTCGTCATAATTTACCCACTCACCAATCAAGAACTCTGCTGCTTCCCAGTCGGCATCCCAAATTCCAGCGTGATCGCATCTCGTTAATAGATAAACCCAGAACAGCTTATTCTTTGGGGTTAGTTTGCGAAACCATGCTTTATCCCATATTTTAGTATCAATGAATCTCTTAGCCATTTTATTTCTCCCTTTCGTTTAAAAATTTACAAATAGATCCAGGGTCTATTTCTAACCAATGTTCAAATATTGGATCTTCATTCATAATTACCATACTTGAATTATAAAGAGTCATTGCAAATACTCTCGCATCATGTGAATCCCAAAACCACCTGAACTTACCTTCCCCTATATGTACACAAATAAGCAATATTTTTGATTGTTTTTTAGTCATTTTTTTTCTCCCTTTTTGTTATTAATTATCCCCCACCATGGTAGCATCCACCATTCGCTAACCATTCTCATTCCACATCGACTGTTTTATGTTCATGTTGCGTTTTAGGCAGGGGAATTTATCTTGTCAAATAATCAGAGCTTCCACACATTCGTGGCAAACTTCTACTTTTTTCCCGTATTTAGGTAAAGTGCCGGGTTCATACCTCACGACCTTTTTGCTAAACACCACATATTCCCACATCCATTTACACGACGGACAAAACTTCACGTTGTCAATTGCTTTCCTTTTCTGGACATAACTCATATCAACTCCATTATTTTTTTCTCAATTTCGATCTTTATGTCTTTATAATTCCAAAGTGTCTTATCTATCGTATTCGCCTGTTTTTTCAATCGAGCTAACAAAGCCTTACCTAATGTTTTTTCCGCCCATTCTCGTGCCTCTATGGGGTGTTTGTGCCACCAAAACAGGTGGCAACCTACACATAGAACTTTTACATTGTCCAGATTGAATTGCATCTTTGGATATTTGCCCCTTGGATAAATATGGGAAGCGTGTAACCTATCTGGCTTCCCACATTTTAAACAGCGTTTATCCCTGAGCATGACAAATTCACGAACTAATGAATGCAGTTTTTTCTTTTCGGATTTTTTCATTTAGAAAGGAAGATCTTCGTCTTCTACTCCTTGAGCAGGTTCTTCCTGAGTAGGTTCTTCCATTAAATCATCAATCGAATTGACGATTTCCCACATTTGCGGCATAATCTTAGCAACAATATTGACCCGTTCTGCGGGTTCTAATGCGCTTGAAGCACAAGCTATTTGAGTTGCGTTATTAAAAGCCATACCAAAGCGGATATTATCCTGAGTTGTTATGTCCCTTTCCTTGACTGATCCGTACCCGTAGGGTTTTTCTACCGCAGTGAGAGTGTCCTCAACTGTTTTAGTCCATTCCCTGTTTGACCCCTGTATATCGTAACGGATCCCATCTTCTGTTTTATTCATAGTCAAGTCAAGCAAATCACCTTTGTTGTAGTCCACCAGTTTTTTATACAGAGCAATTGACGTAGTAAAGTCAAAAGCGTTACCTGTTTTTATCTCGAAAGGCTCCTTACCTTTATACGGTGCAGCGCAATAAGTATCACCAATATTTACGCATGGTAGGTGATATTCCATTTTACCTTCGTATCCTGACGGTTTTCCAGTAACTGCAACTGGGTTTTCCTGGAGTTGTAGGGAAAGAGTCTTACCGATATGGTGAGACATTTTAAGCTGTAGAAATGCCATTGCATTCTCCTTATTTTGTTATTATTTGAAAAAAAATATTTAATAAACCTATGGTACAGAGAATAGGAATGAACGCTGTTAAAAATTCATCCAATCTCTCTATTAATCCGTCAATGAAATCAACCATTTATAATCTCCTTTAGTGTTTTAGTTATAATTGAAACGACTAACATTATCCCGAATACCACTGCTACCCAGACCAACCCCGCAACACCCAAGATAAGAATGTTTGCAATCCATTCAGCTATGTTCATAACAATCATTTAGAGCCCCCAAACAAACTGAACTGATCGGGGTTGATAAAATCATCTTCAGTTTTTAGTCTCCATAAGTGCTCTCGCTTGCCGTAAGTACCAATGCAGTAATCATCTGTCTTGACCAGTTTATTATCAAGGGTCAGGTCTGTCAAGGCTCTCCGAATGGAGGTTATAGGACAATTGAGACCCATTTGTTTAAGAATCATTGAAGGGCTAAGAGGTTCCCCAGACATTAAAAAGTAATTCAATATTCTACTCTCTTGGCTGTTTGTCTTGCGGTGTGATTCTTTTAGCACACTTTCAGTCTCGTGGGTTGTATTATAAAAACTCATTTTTCATTCCTTTTTAGGTTTTTTAAATCATCTGCTAAATCTTGAAACTTATCGGATACTTTTAAATCGGGAAAACTATTCCCAAGATGTTCCAAAGCCTCTATTATTAATTGATATTTTTCTTTATCGCAACAAAAAACAATTTCAGCAGATCCAGGATCCCGAGGCAATGCGGAGTTCCCTTGAAACATGACATCCCGAACCTGCTGAGTAAATTTATTGAATCTTTCAACCCCGTCATTAACCCTAATACAAATAGCGTTGAAGTGACTAAGTTTTTGTGAATCAGAATCCAAATTTTCACCTTCTGTAATGGTTAAAAGACTTTCAAGAAAGTTGAAAAGATTTAGGTACTTTTGCTCAAGTTTAAGGTATTGAGCCTCAGAGTGCTGATTTATTGTCTTTCCGAACGGTGTTGGCATTATATTTCCTCCAGCATCTGATTGATTCTATTAGGATACATCAATTCGCCCGTAATTACATCCTTAACGCTTAGAATTTTCATTTTAGGCACGCTTCCTAAGTAAGTATCAAATCCTTTCAATTTGGCGATTTTAAAGCGTGTTAATAAATCATGTAAATTATCGTCTGTTAGCACCCCGTAATCTAAATCGGGATGTTCAAATTCAACCTCCATGCAGTAACGTTCTTTCTCGAGGCATTCTAAACAGACCCTTTCTTCCAAGTCCATGAATCT
>CAWVWD010000416.1:0-4447 GCA_963933585.1 uncultured Saprospiraceae bacterium | reverse complement strand
GATGTACACAAACATCAGGCGGAATTACCAAACAAGAATCAAAAAGCGTTGGATTCAAGGTATCATCACCCATAAATGGAATCAATAATTGTGTCACCAAAATATTGGAACTATCAAAAACGCCAACGGCTGCTTGAGCATCAAATGGTGGAACTCCATTCTGACAATCTCGAAAAACCGTCAATGAAATTTCATATAAATTTCCCGTCAAACAACGATAATTTAATTCGCCACCAACAATATGCGTCGCTTGTATCGACGTACCAGAAAAGCTACTGAACAAAAAAAGTAGGATGATTTTTTGGAAGAATTTCATAGTTGATTTTAATCAGTACAATTAATTCTCAATCTAAAAACGTAAATGAACCCGTTGTGCGGAACTTGCTTGAGCATGACGGAAAGTTTTAGTTTTAGATTCTAATTGAAATATTAAAATTACAACAAACCTGACGAACTTTAAAAAATGAGGTTAAAATTTAACGATTGATACCAAAGTAAGTATTATAAACAAAAAAATGCCGCAGCTTGAAAAAATCAAGTGCGGCAACTCCCAGTGTATTTCAAACTGTCCAATAGAATCTTCTGACTTTCGTCAATTATTATAAACTAATCTTCCACAATTAGTGATGTTTCTTATTTCGATTCTTCCACTTTATTAGTAGCACGACGACGAGCCGGAGCTTTTTTGGCAGCCGATTTTACTTCTTCTGCAGCTTCTTCAGTTTTCTCTATCACCGCTTCTAATGCTTTCGCTTCTTTCTTTACCAATTCTGCTTCCAACTCCTCTACTCTATTTTTCAAAGCGTTGAATTCTTCTACATTTGGTAAATTAAAACGAGCCATTGCACTATCTAAAGTAGCACGCAAACGAGCTTCCATTTCGTTATATTTAGATTCTGTGTCTTTCCACAAATCCGTTACTACTTTTTCACCTTCGTTCTGTGCTTCCTTTGTTTTTTCAACGGTATCACTGATGTTTGTTTGCATTTTATCTGCTGTCGATGCTACTAAACCAACACCTGTATATAAGAATTTCTTCATTAAATTTTCCATGATTTTTTATTTAAACGGTCCGGTTGTTTCATTGCTTCATTGTTAAAAGTAATCGAACAACCGAATCTTATTATTTAATATTTTGGTGTATTTCTTAATTATGAACCTGTAGTTTTACGTCCGTTTTTATACGCACGCCCATGCATATTTACGGCTTCTTCTTTGCTTTCGTCGTCGTCGTTGTTTCGTCTTTTGCTCTCGCTGCTGCTAAATCTTCTTCCAATTCAGAGATGCGCGATTTCAAACCACTGATTTCTTCACGAGAAGGTAAATCCACTTTTCTAAGAATAGAATCTACCATATTACGTAATCTATCCTCGAATTCATCTTTCTTGTGATTCGTGTCATCCACCAAATCATCCACTACCTTACGTCCTTCTTCTTCCGTTAATTTCCCTTTTTCAATCAAGTCGTTTAAGTTCTTCTGCAACATTTCTGCATTATGAGACACTAAACCTACGCCTGTATACAAGAACTTTTTGAATAAATCTTCCATTATATTGAATTTAACAATTCGATTGTTTCATTGCTTCCTTATTAAAAGTAATCGAGCAACCGAATCTTCTTTGTTTAATTTAAAAAAATAATTCTTATCAATATTTGATTAATAATTCATCATTTATTGATACTTACTAATAGTCAAATCCCGTGCAAATCCATTTTTTTTATTCCATAACCTTTTTTACTACTAACCAATTTAATAAAAAAATTCGTCATTTATTAACAATACAAACACAAATTATCATTTTAGTAATCATTTTAATAATTATTAAGCAAATAATTATTTTTTTCATAAAAATACTCTTTTTAAAATTCACTTCAAAAGCACTTTATCCGTCCCACAATTCAGAACTTTTGTCGGGTAACAAAATCAAATTTTACATTTTCAATAATCACTTAATTTAAATCGGCAATAACAAAATTAGCCTATTTTTATTCTGACATATATGAATAAATTTAATACGAATAACATTTTTGGTCGGTTACAAGCCGATTGAGAGAAGCTCAAATACGTTTTTTTGACATTTATCCAAATCGAATTTGGTGATTTCAAAAAATGGTTTTTATAATTTGGCAAAACCAGGATTCACTACTAATTATTTGGTTGAATGTAAAAAAGTCGGTTTTCTGTAGCTATTTCTCATTATTTGAAGGTATTTTTGGGCTAAATTACCATTGCTCTCCAGAGCGGTGAATAAGTATTAATGTATAATTTTTTTGTGCATCACTCTGGAGAGTGCGACTACTTGAAATGACTTGAAAGACCATGAATGATAAATTAAAAGATTTTGATCCAAGTGGAGTTGGTATTGATAATGGGAATTTCATCGGTTTACCATTCGATGAAACGGCTGCAAATATTATTTTACAGCCCGTTCCTTGGGAAGTTACGACTTCGTATACTGCGGGAACAGCAACAGGTTCTGAGAATATTCGAAAAGCTTCTGTTCAATTAGATTTAATAGATACAGATGTACCGGATGCTTGGAAAATGGGAATTTTCATGCGAGAAATGAACGAAGATATTTTGATGAAAAATAAAATGCTTCGGATAGATGCGGAAGATTATATTCAGTATTTGGAAAATGGAAAAACGAATGATTTCGGAATTGATATGACCGAACGACTTCGAATAATTAATCAAGCTTCCGAAGCTTTGAATAACTGGGTTTATGAAAAGACGAAGACTTTAATAAAGAAAGGGAAGTTAATTGGTTTAATCGGTGGCGATCATAGTACGCCTTTGGGTTATCTTCGAGCATTAAGCGAAGAATATGAAGAGTTTGGGATTTTACAAATTGACGCACATTGTGATTTACGAAATGCTTACGAAGGTTTCGAATATTCCCATGCTTCTATTTTTCATAATGCTTTGAAAATCAAAAACATTTCAAAATTAGTACAAGTTGGAATTCGTGATTTTTGTGAAGAGGAATTGGAGGTTATTAAAAAATCAGCCGGAAGAATTCAAACGTATTATGATCATCGAATAAAAAATATGCTGTTTGAAGGCACAACTTTTCAACAAATTTGTCAAGGCATAATTAAACATTTACCAGATAAGGTTTACGTTAGTTTTGATATTGACGGTTTACATCCGAGTCTTTGTCCAAATACGGGCACACCAGTTCCGGGAGGTTTACAATATGAAGAGGCCATGTATTTAATCAAACTTTTGGTGATTAATGGCAAGACGATTATTGGTTTTGATCTTTGTGAAGTAAATGGGGAACACGAATGGGACGGAAATGTCGGGGCAAGGGTTCTATATAAATTGGCTAATTTAATGGGCTGGTCAAATTCAGTAAAAAGCGTTGTTTAATAATTCTAATTCCCAACTATTGCTATAAAATTGTATTTTTGAAAAAAAATCATATCAAAACTGTAGATATATTATGAAAAAAATAAGTTTAACAATACTTTCGCTATGTTTTGTGTCTTTAATTTTTGCTCAAGATTGGGCAGGATTCTATACTTTAAATTTTGATAACGACGGTGTCAAAGGAACACTTCAAGCTCAAGTTTACCAGATGAATGGTGAATATTGGGGACAATTACGTGGTTTTGAAAATGAGGCATCGGGTGGAAAATGGGAAATTGAATTTTGGACAATCTTGAATGAGGAATCACTTGACTGCTATTATGATAGAGGAAATGATGCAAAATTCCCTGTGAATAACGCATTCTTATTCGCTTTAGTTGGAAATAAAGCAAAATTCACGACGACAACTAGTGATGACTTAATGAAAGCGGTTAACAAATTAAACTTTACGGATCAGTTTTATTTAGATACTAATGAAGGTGAAATTCAAGAATTTACAGCAGTAGAAACTACTGTAAATTCTAAAAGTCTTAAAAATTCTGTAACGACTATAGCTACTTTAACACCTGCAAAACGCTCAAAAACAGATATATTGGTTGGTCGTTGGTTCGGAGAAGAAGCCTCGGCTATGACGAAATTTTTTGATTATGACTTCAATATTGATGGTTCAGGCAGACGAGGAAATTTAGATTTCTACTGGGCGTTTCAATCAGAAAGTGGAAATGATTATATTGATATTCAATACTTTAAACCAATTAGAAGAAAAGTTTATCAAGATTATATGGCTGAAGGTAACAATTTTGAACTTCGTGATAATTTGACAATTTTGAAAACAGCTGATGGTAAAACACACAAAATTAAAATCATTGGTGATTACTATTCTGAACTGGAAGATTCAGAGCGTTATTTGATTACCAAATTAGATGACGAAAGTTTAGAACTTTCATTTAAATATAATGGTAAAGTAGTAAAGACTTTACATTATAAATAGGTCGAGCTATTTAGAGCGTAGGTAATAAATAACCTACCTCTTATATTATAATTTATTTTAATCGTTAAATTATTAGGAAC
>CAWVWD010000415.1:0-4449 GCA_963933585.1 uncultured Saprospiraceae bacterium | reverse complement strand
ACAGGTTCTAAAATGGATAGCGTTATCTTTGAAGAATTCAAAGGAACGGGTAACATGGAATTACAATTGGATCGTCACTTGGCGAACAAACGTGTTTATCCTGCGGTGGACTTGAACAAAACTTCTACTCGTCGTGAAGACTTATTGATGTCGGAAGAACAATTGAATCGTATGTGGATTTTACGTAAGCACTTAGCGGACATGAATCCTGACGAAGCAATGCGTTTCTTATTGAATAACTTGAGAGGAACGAAGGATAATGATGAATTCTTGTTTACAATGAACGGATAATTATTAATTGATAGTCGGTTGTTTGTAGCCTATTCCGAGAACTCGGTTGTATCGTAATAGATTCGGCAAACGATAAATCTATAAAATAAAAAAGTCAGTATTTTCAAATTTGAAAATGCTGACTTTTTTTGTATTTCATGTTTTTTCGAAAACTGTCCATCATTTTTTAATCAAACATCAAATTCACAAAAGCATTATTAATACGGGGAATAAAATAAGTAGATTTTGGCGGCATCACACCTTCTTTATCCACAATCGTCATAAAATCTGCTGTTGAAATTGGATAAAGCATAAAACCGATTCCGATTCCCTTACTTTGGTTTACTTTCTCGACAACGCCTTCAATTCCTCTATCTCCACCGATATAAGTAACATTATCGACATTTCGAATATCATTCATCTGAAGTATGTTATTGAAAATATGTTTATTCAATAAAGACACATCCAATTGCTTTATTTGCGAATCGTCTTGAAGAATCGTCTCCGTTTTCCATTTTAAACGATACCAATTATTAGTAATTAATATAGCAATTTCGTGTCCATTACTTGGTTTGAAAGCTTCCTTACATGGTGTAATTTCTGCGACGGTTTCCAATTGTTTTAAGAAAGCATTCACATCGAAATCACGTCCTACTTTCACGACTCGGTTATAATCTGAAATCGTCAATTCGTCTGTTCCAAAGAAAGCACAATAGAGATAATTATAAGGGGAATCTTTTGGTAAAATACCTAAGCGTTTTAAAGTGTAATTATAGTAACGAGCAAGTGTTGCCGCTCGGTGATGTCCGTCTGCGATATAAGCTTTTTCGACTTTATCGCGAAAAAGTTGCGTCAGGTAATTACATTCTTCTTCGGATTGTAAAAACCAAAAATCGTGTTCGGTATCTTTATATTTAATACTTTGGTCTGGCGTTTTGGTCTCGATGATATTTTTCAGGAAAGTAGAAATTTCGGGAACAGTCGGATAAGTCAAAAGCACGGGTTTAATCTGTCCATTTCGTTCATCAAATAAGCGAAGCATTCGCTCTTCTTTGGCTCCAATCGTCTCCTCGTGTCTGATGATTGATTCATTGAAATAATCCTGAATATGTGTCGCTGCTAAAATTCCAATATGACATTCAGTGCCATTTTTTTGACGATAAATAAAAAGAGCCTCATTTTCTAATTTTGAAAAATAACCATTTTGGTGATAGGCAGGGTAGAGGTGCTTAGCTTTTGAAAAAAACAAAGCTGGATTGAAAATTCGCTCTAAATTGGGCAAGGACGCCTTGAAAGGATGAATGTGCATTGATTGGTATTTAGTAGTTAGTAGTTGATAGTTAATAGTCAGTAGGGCAAAACTACCAACTACTAACTATCTGAACTATCGACTAAAAATTTATGCTCCAAAAAATTCAATAATCTTATCTGCTAAAGCTAAACCAACACGACGTTGACCTTCCACAGTTGATGCGCCAATATGTGGTGAAGTTGAAACACTCGGATGATTTAGTAATTCCATATTCGGAGTCGGTTCATTTTCAAAAACATCAATTCCTGCTGCACGAATCTTTCCAGTATTCAAGCCGTGTAAAAGTGCGGTTTCGTTCACAGTACCACCTCTCGATGCATTGATTAATACGACACCATCTTTCATCATTGCGATTTCATTATTAGAAATCAATGGTTTGCCAATATAAGGCACATGAATAGAAATAATATCTGCGTGTTCCAAAACTTCCTCAAATGAATACGTTGGTAAATCGATCGTTAAAGACATATTCGGTATATTGAAAATATCTAAATCCAACTTTACACTTTCAAAAGCATTATCAACTGGCATGATTTCCATTCCAAAACCGATTGCAATTTGAGCTACCGCTTGTCCAACTCGACCGAAACCAATAATACCGATCTTACGACCTTTTAATTCAAAACCTTCTGAGTATTCTCTTTTTAATTTCTTAAAATGAACATTGCCATTTTCACGCATTTGTCGATTCGACTTATGCAAATTACGAGCGACACAAAGTAAATGACCAAAAACCAATTCTGCAACTGATACGGAAGAGGCGATAGGCGTTGTCATTACCTTAATATCTTTGCTTTGAGCATATTCTGCGTCAATATTATCATAACCCAAGCCTCCACGAACAATGACCTTTAAATTAGGACATTTATCAATCAAATCTTGTCTTATTTGGGTGGCACTTCTTACGATAATTACGTCATAATCTGGTAGTACATTTGGTAAATCCTTTTGGGTTACCTTCATGATATCTACCTCATAACCTGCTTCTTCTAACAGTAATTTACCGTCATCATGCAGACCATCATTGGCTAATATTCTTATCATTTTCAATTGCTTTTTTAATTTAAAATTTTTAAATTTCCCTTGACGTGCAAGTTAGTAAGTAATATGTGAATATTAAACAATATTTTATCGTGTTTTTATTCAATTTTTAGCTATCATTCCAACGGTGTAAAATAACTCGTTTGAAATTTCAAAAAAAGATTGGTGTTTTTTAGCGTTTTTGACGTTTTTGGCGTACTTATCACGTCAAAGTGATATCAAGGCTTTCTAATCTTAAAATGGTGGTGCAATTCTTAAAAAAACCACTCAACGACAACGGTTACCATTGAAATAATAACGGCCATCCAAACTGCAGTCCAAAAAGATTTTAGCCTGAATTTTGATAAAAACCGTTCTGCCAATCTGATGATTAGTGCGTCGACTAGAAAGCTTACAAATCCTAAAGAAATGATATTAAACGGATGTGCAAAAAAGTTTAAAAATGCGCCAAGCGTCTTATTTAAGATAATAATGACAAGGGCTAAAATAAATACATTTCCAATACTGCCAGTTTGTACATCACTTTTCAAAAAGTATGCTGCTGCAAAAACGCCCAACATCAATACAAAAACTTGCGAAAATAATCCACCATTTCCTGCCGATAATGCGACGTCATTTAATAAAAATATATCCATGATTTATGTTGTTAATTGACTCATAACTTCTTTTATGTCCGAATATTATAACAAATTCAAATTCATTCAAATTCATTCAAATTTTTGTTAGTCCTACACCTGCACACCATAATTCAACGGTTGAATATGCACCGTTTAAATTGTATGAAAAAAGATAAAAGTGCATATTTATAGCACTACCAAATTTCTTAAAAAAAGTCAAACAGCATTTTGATAAAAATAGAAGCATATAAAAGTATAAAAACGTATAACTTCATATTCGCAATTAAGGCTAATCTTCCCTAATTAATTTCATTCTAATAACAATAACTCCTCCTGAACCTTGATTTCCATAAATAGCCGTTTCTGCACCTTTAAGAACCGAAACCCTTTTAACACGAGTCATATCAAGGGCTTCTATCACACGAGCATAATCATTTCCCATCGGAATATTATCTAATACATAAAGTACACTTGTGGTACCGCTCGTTGATGTAATACCTCTAACCGAGACGATTACGTTCGGGTGTGACCCTTGAATATTTACGCCCGGTAATCTGCGAATTAAATCGACTAGTTGAGTTGTTGGAGAATTAGTAGTTTGGTTAACTCCTTCGACTTTACTTTCCTTATCTTTTGAATGAATAGTTGTGGCTTCTCTGTCTCCCCCGGTTGTTTTAGTTGTGGGTTGGCAAGCCGCTACGGAGAAAATTAACACGAGCATTAATAGTTTTGATAAATGAGAATTCATCCTTCTTATTTTTATAAATATAAAGTGATGCTTTGAGTGAAGATATTTAAATTACTTCGTTAGTTAGATTTTAAACATTTACTTCGTGACGTATTAGATTAATAATTTAGTAGCAATTAATTTTTTTGTCTAAAATCTTATACCTAAAAGCGAAGTGGTTTAATACCTAGATTAGCATGACAATATATTTTTTGTGATAAAATATATTATTGGAATTTATTGATAAAGTTAAAGAAAAATAATTGAGTGCGTTATTTACTGCGATATTAAAATGTTAGTAATGGAAATTGAAAAATGTTAAAAGAAATTGAAAAAATGAACGGCAAAAGATTAAATGTGTAGGAAAAGTCATCAAGTGATTATTATTAAGGGCAAAACGTATCAAAAATTAGGGTTGGTATTTTAGCTTTGAGCTTTTTCAATATTTTTAATCATTCAATATGATTTTTTTTCAGTGAAAT
>CAWVWD010000414.1:0-4449 GCA_963933585.1 uncultured Saprospiraceae bacterium | reverse complement strand
CATGCAGTGTTTGTTTTTGGATGCAATACATTAGAAAAAGACATTCCATTAAAAAAAGCATTAACTGAAAATTGGCAATTTAAAGGAATTGATACTTTAGATTGGAAATCTGCCACTGTTCCTGGAAATGTATTTACAGATTTATGGTCGCATCAGGTAATTGAAGATCCATTTATCAAAAATAATGAAGAAAAAGTACAATGGGTTTCTCATACACAGCAGTTCTTTAATTCTACTTTAATTGCAGATAAGAACTTCTTAAATGCAAAAATTGAAACAGTTTTAACGGAAGAAGATAGTGAGAATTTAAAGAAATTGACAACAAGGGCTTCTTTGCCTTATGATGCTGATGGAACGTCGAATTACGATATGCAAATATATATTGGACCAAATGATTTCGACCGTTTGAGGGCTTATGATATGGATATGGAAGAAATTATTCCATTCGGTTGGGGAATTTTCCGTTCTGTAAATAAATATTTAATCCGTCCGACATTTAAGTTTTTATCGAGCTTTATTGGTAATATGGGAATCGTGATTTTACTGTTGACATTCATTGTGAAATTATTGGTTTACCCATTGACATACAAGATGTTACACTCTCAGGCGAAAATGCAATCATTGAAGCCTGACTTAGAAAAATTACGTAAGAAACACGGTGATGATAAGCAAGCAATCCAAATGAAAACGATGGAAATGTACCGAGCTTCGGGCGTGAATCCATTAGGTGGATGTTGGCCGATGGCTTTACAAATGCCAATTTGGTATGCACTTTTCCGTTTCTTCCCAGGTTCAATTGACTTCCGTCAACAATCTTTCCTTTGGGCACATGATTTATCGACTTATGATTCGATTCTAAATCTAACCTCAAGTATTCCATTCTATGGTGATCACGTTAGTTTATTCACACTGCTTTGGGCTGGAACAACCGTAATCTATTCTTATTACAACATGCAAAATATGCAAATGCCGACGCAAGAAGGTATGAATGCGAACATGATGAAATACATGCAATATCTAATGCCTGTGATGTTCTTATTCTTCTTTAATAGCTATGCAGCGGGTTTAACGGTTTATATGCTTTTCAGTAATGTTTTCAATATTGCACAAACAATTATCACGAAAAACTTTGTGATAAATCACGATAAAGTGGCGAATAAGCTGGAAGCAAATCGGAAGAAACCTAAGAAAAAAGGTGGATTCGGTGAACGGTTACAAAATGCTTTGGCGGAACAACAGAAAGTTCAAGAAAACCAACAAGCTAATAAAGCGAATAAGAAGAAAAAATAATTCTCTTTTGATTGAGAATGTCGCTCTACTTTGAGCGTATTATTAAAAGCCTTGTAAACGTCTCGTTTATAAGGCTTTTGATGTTTTATAATATGTTTAGTCTTAAAATAAGGGTACAGGTATATTTAATAAACGGGCGAAAGAAGAGCATCAATTCAGAATTGATGCTCTTCTTTATTTTACATATTGTCTCCTTGATAAAAGCATTTGTGAGTGTATTTCACGAGGTGTCAAGTAATATATTTAGTAGCACAGAACCTTATAGCAATAGGGAATCTACCAGTTATACCAAATTTTTTATCTTCCAGCTGCGATTACGAAAGTAACGATACCAATTACATTAAATACGATGGATACCGGTCTTATTTTGACTACTTCAACTAACGTAATACTTTTGGGAATGTCACCATCGGGAACTTATTCTCGTTTATACAATCGCCTATGAGAATACAGCGACTTTAATTAGTGATAGCGTAGGAGATAGTATTAATAATGTGTCCATCTTAGGAAGTACTTGTTATGATGGGTCATCGTCTTATGTTTTGAAGTGCAATGCTACATAAAGTTATATAAATGTTGTAATGATGGTGGCGATGGATTAATTGATTAGAGTGATTCAGATTGTCAAGTAGCAGCACCGTTGGATATAATTAGTAATTAAACAGCGGAATCTACCTATCCGAAAAGACTTAACAGGTGTGGTATCGATTACGCAGCATTAGGATCACAAATGTTTATACGCGTACTTGATTTCGTCTGAGATATTAGGAGAATTTTTAGAAATGGTTTTAGATAATATTTTACTTCAAACACGAGAGAAGTTTCAGTATTTAAACATTGGATTCCGTTTTGGATTGAATAAGTATTAATATATAGATTGTATCTATAAACCTTTTTGATGAAAATAGTAGAAAAAAATTTATTTCAATTGGTTAGATTTGGGTGGTGAAAAATATTAGGACAATCTAAAAATACAACCAAATTATGCCACATGTTTTAATTGCGTTTTTGCTCACGTTTGGACCGTCACTCCAAACGGAACTGTCAACGGTTAAATCTGTTGAAATTCAAACTGCTAACAGTCAAACTGCGGAAGAAAGAGAAGCCGACTTACGAAAATGGGTTGCTGGATATGGTGAATCATTTGGCGGTATCAAGTACATTTATGGCGGAAAAACATCAAAAGGTTTTGACTGTTCAGGCTTTACAAAGTTCATCTTTTCTACTTACGGAATCCAGCTTTCGGGACATTCACAAACACAAGCAACGGAAGGAAAAAAGATTCCGCTAAAGGAAGCAAGAAGAGGTGATTTAATTTTCTTTGGCAAAAATGGTCGAGTTTCTCACGTCGGAATTATCTGTTCGAACACGGAGGACGGAATTGTAGCCGTTCACAGTTCTTTATCAAAAGGAATTATGACACAAAATATTTCTAAGTCAAGTTATTGGCGACCAAAAATTCTTTTTACTTGTGATGTTATTACAAAGTATGTGGATGAAGGACATTATTAATCAGGAATTAGGAATGATTATTTTGACGAAATATTATTAGTTAATTACTAATAATAAAAATGATTGTTTTGGTGTAGGCAATCATGGAACGGTCATTTTTAATTCAGAGATGATTATTAACGGTCATTTCTGAATTGAAATAATAGCTTCAATTATAGCAATATCAATCGTACTCTTGAAAAAAAACACACTTATTAACCCCTAAATCTCATCATTTTTCATAACGATTATCTAATTGTATTTTGGTATTTCAATACTTTTAAGATCATTATTTTGACTAAATAAAATGATGATATTTCCATATCAATCAATACTCGAATTGTCCATATTATTGATTAACAACGAATAAGTTTTGAGTTGAAAAATAATAATTTATACACGCGCGGGAATATATACTATTATCGTAAATAATTAAAATAAGTACGCAATATAATTTAAAAAAAAATAAATACACGTTTGCCGAGATAATAGATGCATCTTTACGTTAATAGCAAGAATCAACAATTAGGTTAATTGTATATAAAATATTATTCGGTTAAGTGGGCATTATAACCTTATCATCAAGCTAGTTAATAAAGGTTTACATATAAAAAATGCCGGAATATGTTTGCGTAAAAGCAAAAGCAGGATAATATAATTTTATGCAATCAACTTAATAAACAATTTAAAACACAACTATAAATGAGAAAAATTACTATGTTCAGAAGATCTATTGAAATAATGTTTCAAAAGAAAACATACACACAGGGAACAACAATACAATTATTACTATTTATTATGATAACGTTCTTAGCAATTTCTCCGGCTAAAACTTATGCGCAACCAGTACCAGACGTAGGCTCAATGGTGAATTTTACAATATTTACTACTACTGGAGCTGTGGCTAATACTGGAGTTACGCCTGTTACGGGTAGTATTGGTTCAAATCTTGGTGCAATATCAGGATATAATAGTGTTACTGGAAATATAGAGAATGCCAACAGTTTAACTGCACAAGGCGTAATTGATGTACAAGCATTATACACCGAGATTGCTAATATGACGACGACAGAACCTCTTCATATACCTGTATTTGGAACTATTCTAGGTGAAACACTTTTTGCGGGAATATATCAGAATGGAGGTGCTGGGTCAATAGCAGGAAAGCTAATTTTAGACGGACAAGGAGATCCTAATGCACTTTTTGTATTCAGATTTCCAGGTGGAGCATTGACTACTGCTGCTTCTGCTGAGGTTACTCTAATTAATGGAGCACAGGCTTCTAATGTATTTTGGACTTCGGCTGGGGCAATCGCTATGGCTACTGGAACGAAAATGAAAGGAACAATCGTTGCTGGTCCTGGAGCAGTTTCAATGGCTGCTAATGGAGAATTGGAAGGGAGAATGCTTTCTACTACCGGGGCGATGGCTACGGATAATTGTATTTTGGTTGGAGTAGGAGCTTCAACAGGAGGTACAGGAGGTATAGCTGATGTTGATGGTGATGGTATCCCAGACACAGATGATACGTGTCCGAATACAACAGCCGCACAACTAGGTTCAGGATTCTTTATTAATGACTGTGTAGCTTCACCAACAACTTGTGGTTGTACAGATGTTGATGGTGACGGATTCTTTCCGGATGCTCCGAATCCTTCATCTACTTAT
>CAWVWD010000413.1:0-4456 GCA_963933585.1 uncultured Saprospiraceae bacterium | reverse complement strand
ACTTTTACTAAAGGCTACTGCTCTAAAAGCAGTAGCCTTTTTAATTTTATACCTAGATATAAATTTAAGTTCTACCTCCTCAAAACTTGTATCAAAAGGTCGAAAATTATGTCATTTTCAAACAAAAAATTAAATTAAAAACTACTGAAGATTATTAATATCTATGATTACCGTTCTAAAGTTTCAATTAATTACGATAATAGCTTGCCTTGAAACCTGGACAATAACTCCAACCTCCAATTTAAAAGTCAAATATTTGTGGAATCCCAGCTGGATTTTAGAAATCTATTTTTTACGACTTACTTGAAATTTTAAAAAAAACCGGTGTTTTCAGCGTGGCTATCACATTAAAGCAACATCAAAATTTTTCAACTATTAAAACAGTAGTCAAATTCATCACTTATCTATTGCCAATCAAATACTTACACCCCATATAGACGGACCATGATAATATTCTAAATAACTCCAAATCAATAAATATTGAATATGTAAAGCGTTTTGAAAACTGAAAAAATTAATAAAATACATTTTAAAAATATCTCCTATTTCATTAAATATTTAGAACAAATGCCTTCACATAAAATCATTTTAAACAAAAAAATACCGAACCTTCAAATTGAAGGTTCGGTATTTTTTATTCAAAATTAGACTTGCAATCTAAACCATTTATTTCTAATTCAACACCATCACAGATATTATAACTCGACGATTTTGCTGATGTAATTTTTCAGAACAGTGAATACCTTCTTTACATCCATTACTTAACTCTTTTGCTCCTTTTCCCTTAGGAATTATTCTTGTTGGTTTGATTCCTCTTCTGATTAAAAAATTTGCAGCAGACATTGCTCTATCTTTTGATAACGACGTTTCATAATTCAAATCTCCTGATGCATCAGTGAACCCAGTTATTTCGATAACCATTTTTGGATTCCGATTCATTGCACTGATGACTCTACTCAACTCAACCTGAGCGGAAGCACTCAAAATCGTATTCCCTTCATCAAAATAAATAGTATCAAATTTTAGATTCGTACTTACTCGTTGTGTTTTCATCACGACTCTTTTTCCTAATCGTTCTCTAGCACTTTTACCTTCTGTGCAAATCATAATCGTCTTCGTCACGAAACCATCTTTTTCTAATTTTACCATATAGGTCTTATTCGCTTCCAGTTCTAACTCTATTTCGCCTTGATAATCCGCTAAAAATTTTTCTAATAAATGACCTTTTTCGTTCATTAAGTGAAGTGAAACATTTCCTACAGATTCCTTATATTCATTAATAATATCAAGATCCATATACATCATATTCACATTAGATTCCGGTAAAACCTGTTTTTCAGGAATCGCTATTTCTACTTTATCAATACTTGCCTCTTCAAGATTATTCGATATTCTTTCTTTTTTTGATGAGGTCATTGCTTCTGACTGTGCTTCTGGTTTAGAACCGCCAGATACTTTAGATTTCTCCTTAATTGACGACGCTTTCACCTTCTTTCTAACTTTATTAGGTTCCGCTTCTGCCATTGACTTCGGCTGTAATTGAGTAGATACTGTAGACTTCCAAGCTTCTTTTGGATGAAAGCCTATACTTTCTACTTCTATCGTCAATTCAGGAGGAGCTTCTACTGCTTTAGACATTAGCATTACTTCCTGCTTACTTTCACTTCCATTTATTGATTCCCCTTTTGCTCTGTAGAAAGATTGTTTCTCATCCACCACTTTCTTAATATGCGCTGCAACCATGGCCCTTGCCGGAATTGCTGGAGGCAAATATCCATAAGGATCTATCTCCGCATTGATAACCATTGGCTCAGGTTCATACATACTAAGGTCTGGAGCTTCTTCTTCTATAGATTGTTCATGATCAATATTAACATAAGGAATTTCCTCTAATTGACGAAGTTTAATTAAAAATGGTAAAACCTCACCATCGTCCAATTTCGTCGCATCAATAGGATATTCATAAGGGGCATATCCTCTAAGTGTGATTTTAAGTACATATTCCTTTCCTGGCTTTACGATGAAATTAAACACGCCTCTTTCATTCGAGAAAGCTACATTCTCATCATCATATGCTCGTAAAGTTATTTTAGCATTTTTAAGGTATGCTTTAGTTTCCATACTCATGACCTCTCCATCAATCTTAATCTGCTTACTTCCTTTTCTAAAAGTAAAAATATCGTCATCTGTACCAGAAAGCCGATTCGATGCAAAATATCCAGTTCGACCACTCCCTGACAAAATAATACTCATATCATCTTTCGGACTATTAATATTAGACCCTAAATTCACAGAGTATTCAAATATAGACTCCCTATTCATAGAAGACATAAATAAATCAAACCCACCAAATCCTGCATGACCTTTTGATGAAAAATAGAGCGTTCCATCGTTTGCTAAATAAGAAAAGGCCTCTCTTTCTGCCGTATTTATACCTTTTCCAAGATTAATCGGTGACATCCACTTTTCAATAATTACTAAATCACCTTTCTTACTACGTCTTTTGATACGTTTTTTATGCGTCATATAAATATCCGTTTCACCAAATCCTCCTGGCTTGTCAGATGTAAAATATAAAGTATCGCCAGTGAAACTTGCGGCTGGATGCATAAAATTGAAATTCAGATTACAAATTGGTAACTTTTTGGGCTTTTTCCAACCTACAACTGACCGTTCTGAATAATAAATCGCCATCGTATATTTAATTCCCGAACTATTTAATTCATCATTATTACGAGAGAAAAATAAATATTTCTGATTTCCTGATAACGAAGCTGGACCTGAATTTTTTTCTCTCTTATTAAACTGTCGTGAAAATGGTAAAACCTCCGCACTAAAATGTTCCGCAGAATCACTTCTAGCATAATAAATACCTGAAAATGCTCTTCCAGTCCACTCATATTCTCTCTTTTTATCTTCCGATTTATCAGATATAAATAATAAATCATCGCCATAAATCATCGGCGCATAATCGTCACCATCAGAATTAAAAGGTAATCTACTCAGCGTAATATCGGGAAAAATTGGTCGTAATTTTTTCGCTTTTTCACAAGCACCAACCATCGTAATTGCTCTTGTATCTTTGGGGTTATATGCATCATATTTTAAAAACCATTCTTTCGCTTCCTTGTACTTTCCGTTTCCCATTAAGGCTTCACCGTAATAATAATATGTAATTGCGTTGGCTTTATTGTCCGTCACAATTTCTGCATAAAGTATTTCAGCCATATCCATTTGATTCAACATTCGGTAACAATATGCCAACTTTGTACGCAAAGCCAACGTATGTTTTCCCTTTGTTGCGACTGCATCCTCATATAAAGGAATAGCCTTATGATATTTCATACTTTTATAATAAATATTCGCTTTATCGACTGTCTTATCCAATTTCTTCTGACTAAAACTAGTGAATGCTAAACAAATCAATAACAATGTAAACGTAAAATGCTTCATAGCTCTCATTTCTAATTTTCAGACACTAAATCTTTTACTTTTTGAAATTTTCTCCGTCAAATTATTTGATACGCTCAAATATATATTATCCATATTTCCAATCTTTATACCGATTTTTTTTATTTGTTCTTTTTATAGCGTTTTTTTTATGAAAAATAATTTTCTATAAGTCACAAAAAACTACTAATCAGTAGTTTATATTCAACAAAAAAATATTGTCTATAGGCTTTTTTTTCAATTGTCATGATATTCGATTATCATAAACTTTTTCTACACCACTACACATATGAAAGGATAGAAAAATGACACCTATTTCTTAGTTTTTAAAACTGATTTGATTTTTCTAAAAAAGCTTGCAATAAATTGGTCAAAGTGACGATTTTACATCAACTACACCTAAAGACAGGAGCACTTCTAAAAGCTATTTTTCTTATGATATTTCGATCCTTATAAAACGGATAAAAATAAATAAAAATCACAATCGCCAGTATCAGATTCTCCTTTGATATTCCTAAATCAAATCCATTAGGTTCCAACTACTTAAAATAGTACTCAATTTTCTAACGAATCTTATTAAATAGGAGTAATTTAATCGCTTATTTAATTTTATTAATTGCCTAATGATAGACATTTTTTCTTAAACGTATGACAATTTAATTCATTATCAATCAAATATTTAAGCCAATCTATTCGGACGTAATTGATTTTCACCCCTATTATTGACAATCAATAATTTATAAATATGGTATATTTCTAAATTATGATTAAATTTATTTATAAATATCTGATTATCAATCTACATATTTATTGTTTTATTCTTCCAAAAAAGAGGACAATTTCCGATCACGCCTATCTATTCCGATATATTCTCTACCTGCAATTTAGTATTTTATCGTTTGGGTAACAGGAAAAGATAATTCATCCATTCTGCTTGCTATTTTCATTTTATACCTTGTTAAAATACTCGCCATAATAATCACTATATCTGTGATTATTTCTTCGT
>CAWVWD010000412.1:0-4469 GCA_963933585.1 uncultured Saprospiraceae bacterium | reverse complement strand
GTAATTTCATTGTGTAAACCAATTGTTTTTTTGTGCGTTTTTAAACCTTCTTGGATCGTCGGAATAAGTTTGATTCCTTTTGAAAATTGATTCGTTGAAATCGCCCAATTCATTTCCAATAAATACGTTTGACGAAAAACACGCATTTCTAAATTTGGAATCTGTTTTTGAAACGTCTTATTTTGAGTGATTTCCCGAAGTTTCTGAATATCATTTTGTAACGCATCGTACTTTCCTAAAACCAAACTATCAATCAAAATATTCGATAACGCACTTACATAACGATTCGCATACAAATCTGTCATTTTTTTGGATTCCTCCAATAACGCAATAAATTCTTGATTGAATTGATAAGCCATTGCCGTTCGTCCTTGCATAAAGTTCAAGGTCGCTAAAGCACTCAAACGACTCATTTTCGAACGAAAAGTCATTGGCTTTTCGGCATTATTAAGCCATTCATTCTGATTTAAGGTTTCAAAATCCAAATCCGTAGGACGCACTTTTTGATAATGATTTTTTTGAACCAACGCATTTAGGTGTTCATATTGATTCCAATTTTGCAATTGCTCAATCATTGATTCCATCGCCTCATAAATCGATTCTAAATCATATTCATCCGTATTTTTATAAAATTGTTTAGCAATAATTTCCCGTTTTATTGCAAATAACTCTGGTAAAAACTCCACGAAATCATATATTTTAATCGTATTATGAATTTTCTTTAATCGTTTATCTCCGACTTCAACTAAGTTTTTATGAATCAATATTCGACAAAAATTCAATTCTCTTTTAATACTTTCAGCAATCGAATTTTTCTGATAAAAACCATGTAATGCTTCCAATATTCGTTCTGTCAATTGAAATTTCAAAACCGTAAAATGTGCCATCACACCCTTTTTTTTCAATTCATCTTTGACCAGATTTTCATCATAAATCGATTGATTATCAATCACTTTAAATAATTTATAATAATTATTTTGATCCCCGATAACATGCTTCTCTGCAAACTTCGAAAAGTACCGCTTTTCCGTTTTGGTCAGTGATTTAATCAATTTATATAAATCTTGTGAAGGTGTTTTCATATTGGCTATTGTATATTAAACCGTATCAGTTTTTAAATAACAAAACCAAAATCTCAAAAAAAAACCATCATTCTAATGAAAGTTAGAATCTCCTCAAGGCAACGAAACAAAACTCAAAGAAGGACAACATTTAAAATTGATTACTTCTTCAAAATCGAATCTTTACGTTCGGGAGATTCCGACCTTCATCGGAATGACGGGCTTTTGTGATTTTTTAGCTGGTAAGAAAGCTAAAATCTAATCTTCTTTCTTACGTCCAAAAAGTTCATCTTTATCGACCTTAATCACCTTTTTACCTTGTTCTAGTTTTCGAGTAATTGCATCATAAGGATCCACAATAATTTCCTCTTTCCCTTTCAAACCAGAGATAATTTCGATGTATTTATCATTTTGAATTCCTGTTTCTACTTTCACCATATTCACCGTATCACCTTCCATAAGGACAAAGACAACTTCTATCTTGTCATCACTATCCTTGTCTGTTTCATCGTCACGAGTCGTCACCGCTTGAATTGGCAATGTCAAAATCTTAGATTTCGTTACCGTTTTAATATCAACCGAAGCAGACATTCCGGGACGGAAAGGAAAACGAACATTGTTCTTAATACTTCGGTACGAACTTGGATCGATACGAACCGTAACCGTGAAATTTGTCACTTGATCAGTAGAAGTTGCACTCATTACCGATTGAGCGGAATTTGCAATTTCTGTAACTTTTCCTTTAAAAACATCCCCTAAATAAGCATCGACTTCAATATCAACTTCGTCCCCTAAATGCACTCGCAAAACGTCATTTTCACTCACATCGACCTGAACTTCCATCGTATTCATATTCGCAATACGCAAAATTTCAGTTCCCGTCATTTGTAAAGTTCCAACGACACGTTCGCCTTTTTCCACATTTAACAAGGATATGATTCCGCTTGCAGGAGCATAAATACTCGTTCTTGCTAAGTTTTCACGAGCTTCTTTTACGGATGCCTGTGCAGAAGCAGCGTTGAATTCAGACGCTTTCACGCTTTCTTTTGCTGCTTCAATATTCGCTTCCGCAGATTGAACATTCGCCTCTGTGGTTCTAACTTGCGTTTCTGTTGTTTCAAAATCAGCCGTTGAAATCACTCCATCTTTTTTCAATTGAATGTTACGATTATGTGCATTTTTAGCATTTTGCAATTGAGCCGTCACTTGAGCCAAATTCGCTCGAAGCTGTGCAACTTGCGAACGAGAGTTGGCAATTTGAGCCTTCGAAGAACTTGCATTCGCAATCAAACGTTCTAAAGAAGCTTGATACGTTTCCGGATTGATGCGTAATAACAATTGACCTTTCGTAACCGAATCGCCTTCTTCTACGGCTAAATCTACGATTTCACCCGAAACATCCGAACTAATTTTCACTTCAAATTCTGGATAAATTTTTCCACTTGCCGAGACGACCTCCGTAATACTTCGTTGCTCGACTGATTCCGCAGCGACTTTTAATCCTCTATCTTTTTTTCCTCCAAATATTGCCGCAACTGCAATCAACACGACAACAACGCCCAATAATATCCAAATAAGTTTATTCCGTTTCATTTTTTTATGATGATAAAGTGTTGAAGTGTTGTTGTGTTATTGTGTGGCTATTTCGCTATAACGATAATTATCAAATTCGAAATCCCAACACTTTAATACGTCAGCACATCAGCACAAATATTACTTCAAAGTGATTTTTTTACCTTGATAAAAATCCAATATTTTTAATTTAAAGATATAATCGTATTTCGCTCTTAATGAACTGAACTCCGCTTGAGACAAATTATTACGAGAAGTATTAAAATCTAAAAGAGTAGAAGCTCCTAACTCGTAACGCTTTTCCGTATTTTCAAATGCTTTTTGTGAGGCATTCAACGTTCGTTGAGCCGCTTGATATTGCTTCGCTGCCGCTTTTACATCTGCAATCGCACGTTGTACTTCCGTTTCTAACGATTGGCGAATTCTACGATTTGAAATTTGCTGTGTCATTTGTGATAACTTCGCTAATTCTATCTGCGATTTAGTGACTTCTTTATCGTAAATGGGAACACTTAAACTCAGTCCTAATGAACCATTTAAATTTTCATTCATCTGACCAAAGAAACCTGTTCCGGTGAATATTTGAGTCAAATTAGAATAATTTGTTCCAGTACTCGCAAACATATTAATAGATGGCCGTTTGCCTGATCTCGCTATTTCTATATCATAATCTGCTGTTTTCAATCGTAATTCTCCAGCTCTAATACTCGGCTGATTTTCAACTGCTCGATTTATAATAGATTGATACGGTTGTAAATTAAACGTTTCTGGAGGCGGAAGTGGAATATTTGGTTGTTCAATTTTGAAATCTTGTGCTATCGGGATTTGCAACAACATTTTTAAAGTCAAGTAAGTCTGTTCCAATGAATTTTCGGTACTTACCAAAGTCTGTTCATCCCTTGCTAACTGTGCGATTACTTCATATTTATCGGCTTCCGGCAATGAACCCACACGAATTAATTTATTCGTTCTATCCAATTGTTGTTTCGATTTATCAACCGTAACATTAGCATTTTTCTCTTGTTCAATTGCCAATAAAACACTCAAATAGGCAGACGCAACTTCCAACGAAATGTTTCGCCGAGCTTGCTCCAAATCCGCTTCGCTAATTTGTTTTTCTATCCCACTTTTTGCAATAGAATTTTGGATTCTTCCACCATTGTAAAGTGTTGCACTTGAACTTAATCCATAATTATTAGCAAATAAATTCGTCGTTACGAATTCATTCGTTGTTGGATTAATCGAGCGACCTATATTATAACTGACTCTAGCATTTCCACTCAAATCTGGGTAACGACTCAGCTTTTTAGAACGTACATCAATATTTGCTCTTTGCACGCCAATTTGCGATTCTTGAATCGTCAAACTATTCTTTTCCGCTTGACTAATACACTTTTCCAGTGACCAGGAATTATCCTGACCAAAACTCAAAAAAGGTGCTAGTGTTAATAAGAAAACGGTAATATGTTTTATCATAATGATTAATATTTTAATCAAAAAATCAATTTTTAGAGATCCTTTTCTACGATTGTAAAACGGTATCAAAGATTTAATGCAATACTACCGAACCAACCACAGACAAACTAAATTTTTATATCAATGAAAAAGAAATTAAGATGAAAAGACGGAAGTTGAAATTATTCGTGCGTTTGTAGGAAGATGAAGTGGTGAAAAAGTGAAGTTAAAAAGGCATGCTTTCTTACAAATAACGATAGCCTTTAAGCAGATTTTTTTCAATAAAAAATTACACCGTAAAGATTTAGTACATACTATTTTCAACATTATTAAATAAACTTAAAATTTAAAGGCATAAATCACAAGAGCAATTTTTTCTTA
>CAWVWD010000411.1:0-4481 GCA_963933585.1 uncultured Saprospiraceae bacterium | reverse complement strand
AACAATGAACTAATTACAATTTAAACAATCGTTTTATAATTTTGCATGATTATATTATTGTATTTGAATGATATGAAAAAATACGCTACCGATTTATAACAATGATAGAATAATTCTATTCAATTTTAGTCAAAAAAAGCGTACTTATGTCATTCCTATAAAAACTTAAAACAATGAAATATTTTGCCTTATTAATGGTCGTTTTTATGTTTGGAATTTATGGTTGCGACCCTTTTCCAGATTGTAATGAAGTCGATACTTTGGAAGTATTTGATGATTTAAGGAACCTGGACAGTATTGAATATATGGGACATCGGATTCTTGTGATACCGGCAGCTTTCGATACTTTATACAGAGGAAAGAAGTTTTTTATTAATGATGATTCTACTTATCAAGCGATAAAAACGAAGGCAACAAATGCAGGTTGTATAGATTGTGAATTACCAAATATCGACTTTTCAAGACGTACTTTGATTGGTCAATATTTTGAGATTAGTTGTGATGAAATTCCGGGGCAACATTATGTGGAGACTTCTGATTCGACATATACGCTTTATATGAAACACGTCAATAATCAACAATGTGGCTATACGGCTTGTCCAAATATAACTTTTCACTGGTTGCTTGTTCCTAAGTTAGAATCGATTGATCAAATTGAATTTATTAACGGACAATCCTATTACGAGTGTGATTGTTAAATTATAACATTTTTATGTTCCAGTAGCGGCTGCTTTAGTTGCCGTTGAATGTTATACGGCAGTTAAAGCAGTTGTTATTATAAGTAGAAACCAAATCGAATTATGAGAAAATTACTTTACATCTTACCAATATTTTTATTCCTAAGCTGCGAAAATTCTAATCCGAATTTTCAAGAAGAAGCCGCAGATTCAGAATTTGTGCATCGTTCGATGAAAAAAATCACAGATGTGATTGTTCACGATATTTTTTCGCCACCAACAGCCAGCCGAATTTATGCTTATACGAGTATTGCCGGTTATGAAGCGATGCTATCCACTGATTCTAGTTACCAATCTTTGGCTGGTCAATTAACTGGTTTTCAGGCCGTTCCTCAACCTAAAGAAGGCGGAGAAATTTGTCATTCTTTGGCGAGTGTTCATGCGATGTTAACCGTTGGGAAAACCTTAATTTTTTCGGAAGATAAAATTGTAGCATTTCAAGATGAAATCTATGCTGAATTTCATGAAATTGGTGTTCCAAAGTCAGTTTTTGATGATTCTAAAGCGTATGGTGAAATCGTCGCAAAACACGTATTAGCTTGGGCAGACGGAGATAATTATAAGCAAACTCGTACTTTTCCAAAGTTTGAAGTAAACTTAGATGATGAGACTCGTTGGCAGCCAACGCCACCAGATTATATGGAAGGAATCGAGCCGAGTTGGAATAAAATTCGTCCATTTGTCATCGACTCCGTCCAGCAATTTCGACCAGATTTCCCGACAGAATATAGCTTAGATAAGAATAGTTTATTCCACAAAGAATTGATGGAAGTGTATGATATTGGAAAGAATCTAACGAAGGAGCACAAAGAAATTGCTCAGTTTTGGGATTGTAATCCATTCGTTTCTACACACAAGGCACACTTGATGTACGCTACAAAAAAAATCACTCCCGGCGGACATTGGATAAACATTATCTCGATTGCCGGTAGAAAATCTAATTCAGATTTCATGGAAGCATTAGAAGCTTATACTTTAACTGCTATCGCTTTGTCAGACGGATTTATTAGTTGTTGGGATGAAAAATATCGGAGTAATTTGGTTCGTCCAGAAACGGTTATTAATAAGCACATTGATGAGGACTGGTTGCCCCTTTTACAAACACCTCCGTTTCCAGAATATACCAGCGGACACAGCGTAATCTCTGCAGCTGCTTCGGTTGCATTAACCAGTATTTATGGCGATAACTTTGCTTTTTCGGATACTTCTGAGGAGGAATATGGTTTACCAATTCGCTCTTTTAAATCCTTCTACCATGCTTCTGAAGAAGCTGCGATAAGTCGTTTATACGGTGGCATTCACTATCGTCCTGCGATTGATAATGGCGTGACGCAAGGAAGAGCATTAGGTGAATTTGTTGTTGGAAAAGTAAAATTAAAATAATCATTTTTATGTAGGGCAAACGGCATCGCCTTTGCCAATAATCGATTAAAAAGTCGTTTTATTTCTAATCGAAATGGAATGGCTTTTTTTGTTTTACGGTGTCTATTGTCAGTAAATTTTAAAATCCAAATTTCACTTTTTAAACCAAAATCTAAAAGGTGTTTCACTGTATCAATTAATTATTCATCTTTAACTCGTGAAATTTGATACATTAATTGATACTTTTTGGTTTCTATAAGCATCATTTTTAATTTTTATGATTCAATTAATTGATTAACGAAGATACAAAAGGATGTTTCTAACTTTCTGAGAAATCAAGTATTCAAAATAACAAAAATATTTTTGATTTTTTCATTCCATTTCTGGATTAGAACTTCATCCATTTCTTTGGCGTTTTCAAATGGTCGATTACGAATTTTATACTGTTTTCGTGTCCGAAATGGTAATCTGCTGTGAAAAATATTTTACTCATTTTTTTTATAGATGTTAAATCGCTATAAATTGATTATCCCTGAACAAAAAAAGGAAAGATAATCATGCTTTTGTAATATGCGATATTGAATAAACTATTCTCCTAAATTTGCATAAAATTCAATTGACTCCGCAAGTTTCTAAAAGTTGCTTCGTCAAATCGAATTACTCTAATTATAAAAAAAGAATCATGTTTAAGAATTTCTGTATATTTTTAATTGCTTTGTTATTTACAGGCAATGCTTTCGCTCAAATTGATGGCGACAATATTTTTGAAAATGCTCAAATTATCACAATTGAATTAACCTTTCACCAACCAGGATATTGGGATAGTTTGGTAGCAAATTATGCAACGGCAGATTATATGAAAGCCGATTTGACTTTAACAGATGAAACAGGAACTTCGACTTTTACGGATGTTGGTGTTCGTTTGAAAGGGAATTCAAGTTACAATCACCCGAATGGTAAAAAGTCTTTCAAAATTGATTTTAATGAATATGTAAGCGGTCAAAAATATGACGGCTTGAAGAAATTGAACTTTGGTAATTGTTTCAAAGATCCGTCGATGATGCGTGATAAAGTATTCTTCGATGTTTCTCAGAAAGCTGGTGTTCCTGCACCTCGTGCAAATTTTGCTAACGTCTATATGAACGGAATATTAAAAGGATTTTATACCGTTATTGAACAAATTGATGATCAGTTTTTGGATTGGAAAATTTTAGATGATGATGGAAATTTATTCAAAGCCGGTGATAATTTTGGTGCTAGTGGAACACCAGCAGATTTGAAATATTACGGAACAGCTCAGTCAAGTTATGAAGATCGCTATGAATTAAAAACGAATGAAGATGCGAACGATTGGACGGATTTAATTGATTTAATTGACTTTATTAATAATTCATCGGCAGCAAATTTTGAAGCTGGAATTGGAAATAGAATCGAACTACAAGCATTTTTGCGTTCCGCTGCCTTGGATAATTTATTTAGTAATTTGGATAGTTATACTGGTTCAGCAAGAAACTATTATTTATACCATAATATGACAACGGATAAGTGGCAATGGATAAAATGGGACGGAAACGAATCGTTCGGTTCTTATTCAAATGGGGTTCAAAATATCACGAGTTTGCCTTTAAATTATGCGGCAGCTGACCGACCTTTACTGTCAAATATTTTTAGCAATTCTAATTTATACGATCAATATTTAGCAGAAGTTTGTGATTTAACAGATACGTATTTCAATTCTAATTTTATGGATTCTTTAATTGAAAGTCATAAAAACTTGATTCAAACTTCAGTATTTACGGATAATAATAAAATGTACACGAATGCTAATTTCACGACAAATATAAATAGCAATATTACATCCGGTGGAGGCCCAATGGGTGGAACAACTTATGGTTTGAAATCATTCGTTTCAGATAAAAGTGCTTTCGTGAGCAATGCAATTAATTGTTCAACGATTTTAAGTACGGAAAATATTATTGTAAATACAGCAAGTTTGAAACCAAACCCTGCAAATAATTTCACGATTATTAATTGGGAAAATGAAGCCGTTCAATCTATTGAGATTTATAATATAATTGGTAGTTTGGTACACCAAGAAAATGTAGAAAATTATCAAACAGAAAAGCAAATCAATCTTTCTAGTTTAGAAAACGGTATGTATCTAGTTCGTTTAAATACAGAAAGAGGTGCAATGATTGCTAAGTTGATGGTAATGGATTAATTTTGGTATTTTGATATTTTAGTGTAAAAAAATACTCGAAACGTCTTTGGAAAAAAAAATTTCCAAAGACGTTTTTTATTTTAATATTAATACAAAAGCGAGCTTTCCTTCGTTTATTTGATATTAGTCAGTAGCAGTGACTAGAATCCTGTTAAATTTTC
>CAWVWD010000410.1:0-4496 GCA_963933585.1 uncultured Saprospiraceae bacterium | reverse complement strand
TTTACGTTGGATAGTAGAAAACCTACGGATATTGAGATTACGGAGGAAGGTTTTGAAGTCGCAACGATTAATGATGTGATTGAAAAACAAGATAATGATATGGAGACGATTTATTATGAACTATTCCAAAAAGTAATGTAATGTTTTCGATTGTAAACCATTTAAGAGATTTAGTAAACGAAGCGATTATTTATAAAGATGATAAAGGAAAAGTCATCACTTTACGAGAAAATCAAGAGTCAAAATGTAAGAATCTCACGATAAACAAAGGCAATTCCAATACTTTAACCTTAGAAATTGATACAGAAGATTTTGATATTCATCCATTACTGAAAAAAGGAGTGAAAAATCTTAAAAAATCGCCTGATTATTTGATTTTTTGTGAGAACAAGAAAATTGGTCATCAAACATTTGTTTTTAGTATAGAATTGAAATCTGATAATCCTGATGGTTGGCATCGTCAAGCAAAGGCAGGTTTAGCGATTGCAGAGTATTTGATTGGAATGTTGGAAAATAAAGCGAAAGTAAAACTATCCGCTGAATATCGCTGCATTTTGTTTCATACGAAAAATGAAACGACTAAAATGCGGAAAAAGAAGAAAATTAAATGACCGAAAGTTGAATATGAAGTACATCCAATTTTTAAATATAAATTCACGGATAGACCTTGTAATATAAATCATTATTTGGAAAACTTGTTAGACTAAAATAGGAAAAGGTCACTGATTTTAAACTTAAATGAGTGACCTTTTTATTTTAACCAACTCGCTCCAAAAACTCCGCTTCCGTCATAATCTCCACCGTTCCCAGTTCTCGTGCTTTCTTCAATTTAGAACCAGCTTTCTCACCAACGACTAACATATCCAATTTTCCACTCACGCCACTCACTAATTTCGCACCAATCGCTTTTGCTTTCATTTTTGCTTCATTACGGGACATTTGTAATAATTTTCCCGTAAACAGAATTGTTCTTCCTACGAAAGCACCCTCCGTTACTGGAACTTCTCGTTTGTCCGTCTCCGTTTGTTTGACATTTACGCCAAGCGACTCCAAAGTATGAATCAATGCTACATTTTCGGGAATGGCAAAAAATGCCATTACATTTTGAGCAACTGCTGGACCAACATCTCGAATATTCACAAAACGTGCTTCTTCCCAATCTTTCAAATCCAAAACCTGTTCGATTTCTTCTGCTAATAACTTAGAAACCTTACGACCCAAATGATGAATACTCAAACTATATAATAAGCGATGAATCGGATTTTGTCGAGCTTTATCAATTGCAGCTTGAAGTTTCTCAACGGAGCGTTTTCCAAAACCTTCCAGTTCTGCAACTTTATCATAATCCAAACGATAAATATCCGCAACATCTTTCACCCAACCTTCTGCAAAAAACCGTTCCACATACGATGGACCAAAACCATCAATATCCATCGCATCTTTGGAAACATGATGAATAATTCGTTGTACAACTTGTGCTTTACACGAATAATTCGGACAACGCCAAACTGCTTCATTTTCAGGACGTTCTAATTTCGTTTCACAAACTGGACAATTCGTTGGAAAATCAATTACGACTTCTGTCCCATCTCGCAAATCTTCCATAGATTTCACGATGTACGGGATCACATCTCCGGCACGTTCTACTAAAACAGTATCGCCTAATCGCAAGTCTTTTCCGGTAATGAAATCTTCATTATGCAAGGATACCGAAGATACCGTAACGCCTGCAAGAGCAACGGGTTCGAGTTTTGCTACAGGCGTAATCGCACCAACTTTTCCAACTTGATATTCGACATTTAATAACTTCGTTGTTGCTTGTTTTGCTTTAAACTTGAAGGCAATCGCCCAACGAGGATGATGACTCGTGTAACCTGTCCGTTCTTGCAAAATCAAGTCATTGACCTTGACAACCATTCCATCAATTTCGTAATCATATTGCTCCCGTTTGTCTTGCCAATCTGTACAGAACTTCGCAGCGTCAGCAATATTTTTTGTAACGGTCCTTTCACTTCGTTCGTGCGTCGGAACTTTAAAACCTAATGTTTCCAATAGTTTTATTGTTCCATCATGTGTTTCAAGTTCATTCAAAACACTCTTACCTTCTGAGTCTACCGCAAAACCAATCTGATAAATAAACGCTTCCAAAGCCCTATCCACGACTTCCTGCGAATCCTTAACTCGTAATGCTCCAGTTGCAGCATTACGAGGATTTGCCAAAATCGTTTCGCCTTTCGCTTCCCTATTTTTATTGACTTTTGCAAATTTATCTTTACGAATCAAAACCTCGCCACGTAACTCTACCTTTTGAATTCCAAATTTTGAAAATTCTGCTTTCAATGGAATCGAACGCATTGCACGAGCATTGTGTGTAATATCTTCGCCCTTCGTTCCATTGCCACGAGTCGCTGCACGAATCAAAACATCATTTTCATAAACTAACGCAATCGTTCCGCCATCGAATTTTGGTTCAATACAATATTCGATTTCCAAATTTTCCGATAACATGGCCGCCCTTCTTAATCGCTCATCAAACTCCTGTAAATCTTCTGCATTATAGGAATTCCCCAATGATAACATTGGGGTTAGATGTTCGATAGATGGTAAATCTGATTTTGCCAAATCTGAAGAAACTCGTTGTGTTGGAGATTCAGGTGTAATCAAATTAGGGAAAGCAGTTTCTATAGCTTCCAAATATTTAAAAATATGGTCATATTCATAATCCGCAATTACAGGATTATCTAATACATAATATCGCCATTCGTGAAAGAAGATAACATTATGTAAATCAGTGATTTCTGTTGTTGCCGTTTCTTTGTTTGGAACAGTTTTTCCTTCGGCATTCGCCAATAATTGCTTGGATAATTCAAACAATCGTTTTTGCTCAGTTGAGTTGTACATTTAAAATAGATGTTAGATATTAGATATTAGACATTAGATTTATCGTAAAAATCTAATGTCTAACGTCTAATATCTAATTACCAATATCGAATCAATTCCGCACGTTGCGAAACATTTATTTTATAAGAATTTACAGGAGGAATATCATTTGCTTCGTCATTCCCTGTAGTTGAAATAGAATCTAATTTTCCAGAAATAATTTCAAAATATAGCTTACCATTCCGCTTTTCAATACGAGTTAAAAGCAAGTTTCCCATTACTTCAAATCGGGAGTATAACACACCATTGAAGTAATAATCATCTAAATAAATCGTATTTTTTTCATCTGTTTGATAATAACCATTTTCCGCATCAATCGTCACTAATTCATAAGGTCGCTCATTCGCTTTATCACCTTCTCCATAAATTAACGTCATTTTACAACGGTTTACAGAATCAGTTGGTTCAATGTGAATTTCCATTGCAATTTCTTGCGTTTTACCATTATTGTTATAAATCATTAAAGTGCCTTTCCATTTACCATACCAATTTTCAGGAAAAATAATTTCACCTTGTTTTGTTGAAATAGTCTCTTCAACGGCTTCTTCAATCTCCTCTTCTACTTCTATTATTTCAACGGCTGTTTTATTTGGTAAACAACTTAGAAAAATAAAGGCGATTATTAATGTGATAATTGATTTCATAATACGGAATGAATAATTAGCAAATTAGTTAAAAAGTAACTGTTTGTTATTTTTTTGCTAATATACGGGTTTTTGAAGTTTTTGGGAAATTGAATTGAAGAATATGAAAGTATTTATAGAAAATTGGATTTTAAATTATCTGGATACTGTTTGGATAACTTAGAACGCAATATTTGGCTACTCACGTAATATTGGATATTTCGTAGGGCAAACGGCACTGCCTTTGCCACACGAGTATTGCAATTGAAACAATTGTCTAATTAAGTAATATCAATAGTGTCCAACCTTACGTGGGTAGCCCAATATTTAAATACGATAATGAATAGATTTTTTTCAGTAGAAATTTTTTGTAGAGAATTCAATAGAAGGTTAAAATGATTATAAATGATTTTTTTTCGTTAAAAGTATTGAATATACTAAAGAAGCGTTTTAGTATAAAAGTACTATATAAAGTACTTTTGATAAATAATTTCCATTCATTTTATAAATACTTTTTTAATATGATTTGTGAGAATAAATGATTTTATCAACTTCTTTATAATAATATTCAGATTTAAATTTAGGTTACTTTAGAAATATTGACGTTAAATTAAAAAACTGTTGAAAGCTTTCTAATTTTATGTCTACCGGGAAAAGGAATTATTTAGTGTTTATTATTTTGACCAATTTGTTTTCTTTCTTTAATATATAATCGGTGAATTTATTGCTGTATAAACAGGCGAATAACCTTTATAAATAAAACTCAATACGAGAATAGGGCTTGATTGAGATACTAAAATGCATTAGTCATTTTAGTGAAGAGCTTTAAATAGAGTTCTAAATAAAAGGAAATAATTTTTATTTAGAACCTATAAAACATAAAGCTCACTCATAAAATGACTAATGACGATTTATAAAAGACTATAAATTATT
>CAWVWD010000409.1:0-4504 GCA_963933585.1 uncultured Saprospiraceae bacterium | reverse complement strand
GTTCAACATCGGTTGTACACTTGGTATTGACATACCGTGTGCAGCCTTATTTATTGCAGTACGTTTTTTTTATTTTTCTAAAATATTAACCACTCCAAACCTACGGATAAATCCACTCTTTGATTATTAGAATAAGCCGTTGCAGGGCGTTTTCCACTACTTGTATAAGTCGCCATATCTTTGACTTCCGTTCTTAAAAAAATCATAACCATACCACATTCCAACATTTACATTAACAGTCTGTGAGATAATAAAATAAATATCTGCTCCTGTTTGTATGCCTAAGTTCCAATTCTAACATTCATAGTATTTACCTTCTCGAAGTCAGGATTTCTTTCATTAAGCTTACTGTGATAAGAATGCGTTTCCCAATAGTAAGATGTATTATAAGAAGTAAGTAAATCGGAATAAAAACGAATTCCCATAAAATCTAAATGACTAGCAGAGAGTTGATAACCTACACGTAAAGGCAAATTAATATATTTCAAATTTAAATTATTTCTACCAAAAAAAAATGATTTTACTACTTCCTGTATTTACTGATTTATATTTAAGCGTTTGGCTAGAATATCCCAAACCACCACTAACAAACGGTTTATTATTTGGCGAAATTTGCAACTTTTCTTTTAAAAACTATTACGCAAAATTGTAAATTTTGCGGGCTTTGTAAAATGTAATAAACTTTGAATTAAGCGATAAAACCCTTATTGTTTTTATACTTTATGGTGTGCCCTTATTTATTTTTCGGCTATTTCTTTCAGTTTTTTATTCATTTCTATAAATCCGTTTTTTGTATTATTCTTCAATTGCTTTTTAAAGAAAGGTACTAAGATACCTTTAAATTTTTCACTTTGTATAAAGGTTGTAGTTCCGTTTCCATTATCGATGAGTTCAAACTTATGTTTACCATCAAAAAGTCCGGGGAATAATAGATGTCCTAACCAACTTAATTCCCTGTTTTTAACAACGGTTAATATTTTGGGTTTAAAGGTCATTCCTTTTGCTTCTGGCGGTTCAATTCTGGCGATAATTTTTTCACCTATAGTCACTTGACCTTCAATTGATTTTATGAATGGATTCCAATTGGGATACGCCCTAAAATTTGTAAGAATTTTCCAAACTTTTTCGGGTGTTGCATTTATTATAATTTCTGTTTTGATTTCTAATGCCATTGCTGATATGTTAAATACTGTAATTAAGATAATTGTTATTAGATATTTCATTCATTCCGTTTTTATTACAGTACAAATATCTAAAGAAATTACCTTTCTGCTCTTGACATTAATCAAGAAATCAAATTAATTTTTTTCTTCTTATTCTGCTGAAAGTCTCTGGACTCATACCTAGCATTGACGCAATATATTGTAATGGAACTTGATTAAATAATTCTCGATTACTTTCAAAAAATAAGTTATATCTTTCTTCCGCTGTCATAGAAAGATGACTGAAAATTCTATCCTCCATCATAGAAAAACACCGAACTATAAATAATTTTTCAAGGTGATTCCATTTAGGAATTAAAGTTCCAATTCTATTATAATCTTCTCTACTTATTGTATAAAGTTTGGTATCAACCAATGCTTGAATGGTCCAACTTGCAGGAGTTTTGAATACAAAACTTGATAAGTCAACTACGAAATACCCTTTTGAGGAAATCCATTGTGTTATTTCTTTATCTTCAGTTGTTACAAAAATTCTTAAAAATCCTGCTTGAATAAAACTCAATTTATTCGATTGTTTTCCTGTTTTTAGAAAGTATTCTCCCTTTTTTACAGTTGTTAATTTAAATAATGAACTTATTTTTTTGAGTTCGTCCGATTGGACTACTCCAAAGTAAGATTCAATATATTGTTCAAGTTCATTTGTCATTTATCATTTATTTTGAGCTTTTTTTATTTCTCACTATTTTTACAATACGATTATTTACGATTTCCGATAAATTCCAAGTGTATCCACCACTTGTATTTACAAACTGAACAACGATTGCATCAATATCCTTGTGATACTTGGCAATACTAGAGAATCCTGGCAATAATCCTGTATGTTCATATTCATAAATAGATGAATAAATAGCTTGTTCATTATCATTTAGCAAAGAGCCATCATTCAATGCCCTCAAGAATATTCCCACATCTTTTACTGTAGCGACCATTGAGCCGGCAGGATTTATAAAATCATTATACTTTATATCGCCATCATAACCTACGGAATACCCACTCATAACATCATCTAAATCTACTTCACTAAGCAAACTGTACGTATTGTTCAGCTCAAGCGGTATCAAAATTTCCCTCTTGATATATTGGTGATGGCTATATCCCAATGTTTTATCAAGGATTTCGCCTATCAACAAATAATTCGTATTTGAATAACTATATTTTTTATCCGGTTCAAAGTCAGCAGGCTTATCCAGTACCAAATCAAGCGTTTTTCTATTGTCTTTCGGTGGGTTTTCCCAATAGTTTGGAGTATCGGTAAAATTTGGAATGCCACTTCTATGCCGCACCATCATTCTCAAGGTAATTTTATCAGCATTTCCAATTCTTCCCGTAAGTTCTGGTAAGTAATCAGCGAGTGTTTTATCCAAAGACAAGTGTTTATCATTTACCATTTTAGCGACAGCAACAGCCACATATAACTTGCTAATACTGGCAATTTTGAATAAGGCTTTGGGGTTAGCAGGAATTTTATTTTTTCGGTCATGCCAGCCAGCGGCATAAACTTCTGGTGGATTCCCAGCTTTGTCCACGTAAACAATTATTCCATTTAATCCATGACCAATTGCTTCATTTACTTGTTCTTGAACCGTATCAGGTAATGGTAAAATCCAAGCTTTTACCAAACTCCATGGTACGAACGCCAAAGAGCTTATGCTTGCAATAATAAGTACTATTCTGAGTATTCGTTTTGTTTGTTTTTTTGTCATACCATTTTACAGTAAATCTCGGTTTAGGAAAAATAATATATGAAGATGAGTTATTTGATGCTAAAAAAGAAGTTGTAAATTAGTCAAAAACTGACTAATATGTTAACAGACGACTTAATAAAAAAGGGAAGAGAAGGGTTTTCGAATATACCCGACCACTGAATGCAAGAAAAAGGGAATTTACAGTATAGTATGACAGATTGTTTAAATACAGCTTATTCGATATTCTTCCTAAAAGACCCAAGTGTAGTATATTATCGTAGGGAATATCCAAATCAGTCGGATAGTTTAAAATGTGTTTATGGGATAGGAAAAATGCCGGACGATACAGCAATGCGAGAAACCTTAGATGGCTTGCGTCCTTTCCATTTGCAAGAATAATTTAGTCCTTTATTAAATATATTGTCAAAATGAAAGGGGTTCAAAAGTCGGTTGGTATTGGATGGTTATCTTGTATTTTTGAGTGATGGACCAGGGCTACCGTTCTAATATTGTAAGTGTTATAAACCCTCGTTTTTTAAAAATACCAACCCGAAGTCTAAACCCAAAAGAACCCTTTAAAATCGCAATCCCCATAATACTCGTTCGTAACATCAAGGTGGTAAATAAAAAAACGTAATCCGAGCTGCATCAAGCACTCGGATTACGTTCAACACTGGCTGCACGCTTGGTACTGCCGTACCACGTGCAGCCTTATTTATTGGCTGCTGGTTTATTTTCTTTGTTTTAGGGAGCTAACAATTTACTTTCATAATCTGAACGAAATTTTCTCAATTTTCTATCTTTGAATGAAAGCCCATTTAGTTTCTTTAAATCAATTTCTTTTTCATTTATCCATGTTTCTAAACATTCATGTGTTATCACTCTAATTCTCCAATCTTGATGGTTTAGGTTTTTTTTGAATGCTTCAACAGTTATTTGATTAGTATATCCTTTTTCCCATAAAATTATTGTTGCCCAATAAATTATACATGGATTTTGACTATTTAATTCAAAAATAAGTTTTTGGTAGAATTTACTTTCTATATCGAATAAGTTTTCAGGAATTTCATTTCCAATTGAAACAAATCTATCCCAGAATTCAATATCGTCAGAATGTTCTTTAAAATTATTTAGTCCATCAATAAACTCTTTTTCAAGAATATTTTTCCATTTTCTAGGCTTTTTTACTAACTCTTTTAGGAATAAACTATAAGTTTCTCTTTCATAATCATCGAATAGAGCTTCTGAAATTATCATTTCTAAGAAATCTGAATTGTTCTCAAATAAATTCAATAATTCCTTTATTTCTTGTTCTATTAACTTATCAAATTTTTCAATTTGTATTTCTTGATAACTAAATGTTCTTACAGTTAATTTATCATTGAACTCATTGTTTGAGTAGAAGTTTTCTTCTTTGACCTCTTTTTCTTTAATTAGGCGTTCTATTTTACTTAATTTTCTGGAAGTTTCATCTTTTAAGTCTTCTTCATTCATTTAGGTATATAATTTTTTTTGCTAATCTTATTTTTTTTCTACTAGCAGCCAACGTCTGCATAAACGCCGTAGCCGCTTTTTGGCGGCTATGGACGATTATGC
>CAWVWD010000408.1:0-4512 GCA_963933585.1 uncultured Saprospiraceae bacterium | reverse complement strand
AAGAACCAATACAAGCAGAAGTAGAAGAAAAAGCCTTAAATCAGCAAGCCGCAGAAGAAAGTTCTCCCGCTGATGCCGAAATACCTTCAGAACTAGAACCTTCTAAGCCAAAGACTTCTGTCAAACCTAAAAAATCTTCTATAACAGAACCACCGAAATTAGAAATCAAAAAGAAAAGAGTGATCGTCGAGGAACGTATTCCAAAAGCGGTAAAGGATGTGGTAAAACAAAAAGGAAATACTCGTCGTACTAGTATCGCTCCTTTACCAGCTAAGGATAAAAAGAAAATAGCTTTACCGTCACATAAAATATGGAATAACTTATTAAATATTCATGTAACCTCATCTGGTAGCGTGAACTATGGTGCAATCAAAAGAAAGGAAATACTATTAGATACTTATTTGAAGTTATTAGCAGAAAATCCGGTTTCGAGTGCTTGGCCAAGAAATGAAAAAATGGCTTATTGGATTAATCTTTATAATGCTGCTACTGTAAAATTAATCGTAGAAAATTATCCAACAAAAAGTATTCAAAAGCTTGAAAATGGAAAACCTTGGGATAAAAAATGGATAAAATCAGGAAACTCAACTTATTCATTAAATGAAATCGAAAACTCGATTCTACGTCCACGATTTAAAGATGCAAGGGTTCACTTCGCTGTAAATTGTGCAGCTCAATCCTGTCCTCGACTAATGAATAAAGCATTCACCGCTTCTAATTTGGAATCCTTATTAGAGCAAAATGCAAAATGGTTTGTTAATTCAAAATTCAATAAAATCTCTTCTAAGAAAGTCGAAATTTCAAAAATATTTAAATGGTATGCCGTCGATTTTGGTAATATTGTTACTTATTTAAATAAGTATTCAACTACGGAGATTGATGGAAAAGCTAACGTATCATATTTAGAATATGATTGGAATTTGAATGGGAAATAAATTATAAATAATTTTACTTCTAATTTTTATACTTTTGAAGATTATGAAAAGTGCGCCTTTGATCGTAAATTTGAGTTCACATCAAATGAGAAGAAATGCAAGAAAATAGAAAAGTGTGTATCATCGGTGCTGGACCAGCTGGCGTAACGACCAGTCTTTTCTTGGCGAAACAAGGGATCGAAAGTACATTAATAGATAAAGCGATTTTCCCTCGACATAAACCTTGTGCAGATAATATTACAGGAAATACAATCCGAGTATTAAATGAATTAGATCCTAATTTTATCAATAGTTTGCAATTGGAAAAAAAGTCCTTACAAATGAAAGGTATTGTTGCTCATGCAGCGAATAACCACAAAATAAAAATTGACTTTCTTCCCTTAGAAACAGAAACAAATGATCCTTCTTGTTATACTATTCCTCGAATAAAATTAGATAATGAACTCATCAAAAAAGCAAAGGCAAATCCATTGATTGAAGTGATTGAAGGTTTCCATGTTTCTAATTTAAAACGCCAAGATGATGGTATTTTGATTCAAGGAAAAAATCAAAATATTTTCACAAATTTGGCAATTATTTGTAGTGGTTCTAATGCAAATTTTATTAAAAATTTACACAAAGTAGAAAAGGAAGATAAGCACTTCGCAGTCGGTATTCGGGGATATTACAAAAATGTAAAACCATCTGAACATGGTCAATATTGCGAACTTTATATCACGAAAGACTTAATGCCCGGAGGTCTTTATGTTACACAGTTTTCGGACGAAACCGTAAATGTAAATGTCGTCGTTAGAAGTGATGTCGTCAAGAAGAAAAAATTAAACTTAAAGCAGATTTTAAAAAATATTTTGGAAACTCATCCTTTATTAAAAAAGCGATTTTCAGAAGCAGAATTAATTGGAAAATTGGAAGGAAGTGGTTTATTCTTGGGAACAAAAAAACGTAAAATTTCTGGTGATAATTTCATGTTAGCTGGTGATGCCGCTGGGTTGATTGATTTACTTTCCGCAAACGGAATTCCGCAAGCAATGTTAAGTGGAAAAATTGCTGCTGAATTCGCAGCAAAATGCGTGCAAGCGAATGAGTTTACTTCCAAATCTTTAGCGGAATATGACGAACGTATTTTTGATAGAATTAAGAATTATTTAAAAATGAGTAAACTCGTTGCTCCGTTTTTATCCAGTAATATTGCTTTGAACATTCTACTTCATGGAATGAATTTCGTCGCTAAGAAATATGATAAAAACGACCAACTTCGAGATTTAATATATGATCACGAGGCCACTAAAAAGCTAATAAAACCTAAGTTTTATTACAAATTGTTTTTTGGAATTAAAAACTCAGAAGCATTGGGAAATTAATTAGTAATATCACAATTCACCGAAAAGATTGAACTATAAAAGTTGTAAAAGAACATTCAACCTTTATAGTTCATTTTATTTTATATCAAATGCTATTAATCGAAAAACATATTGTACCAAAATCCATCGAAAAAGCTCGTTTGAGCGATTATTTAATTGGTATTTTTATAACTATTCCGACTCGGAAAGGTATCAAAAAAGCAATTAAAAAAGGAGCTGTTTTGATGAATAATGAAGTTGGAAAAACTGGTGACTGGTTGATTGGAAATGAGGTGATTGAGTTGTATGATTTATTGGAAAAACAACCAAAAATTTTTGAATTTGAATTACCGATTATCTTTGAAGATGATGATTTAGCGATTATCAATAAACCAGGTGGAATTCCCGTAAGTGGTAATTATTTCAAGACGATTCAAAATGCGTTGCCACATAATTTACAACTTTCTATTGCAAAAGATGCACTGAAAATACCTCGTCCTGTGCATCGTTTAGATGCTCCAACTTGTGGCTTATTACTCATTGCAAAAAGCAAAATGGCTCATTTACATTTATCTACACAGTTCGAAAATAAAACAATCCAAAAACGTTATCAAGCCATTGCTACTGGTGAACTTCCACAAAATGGTCAAATCAATTCTCCGATAGATGGTAAACCTTCCGTAACCAAATTTCAAACAGTTCGAGTTGTTCCTTCTTTGAAAAATAAATTTTTAACTTTCGTCAATTTATATCCAATTACTGGACGGACACATCAGTTACGAAAGCATCTTGCAGAAATGAATCATCCAATTTTGGGTGATAAGTTGTATGGGAAAGAGGGTTTGATACTTTGGAAAAAAGGTTTATTTTTATGTGCCGTGGAGTTAAACTTTATACATCCAAGAACAGAAAAACGGATGAATATTTTGATTGAACCGCCCAATAAATTTGAAACTATTTTGGAACGAGAGACACTTCGTGCGTTAACAAAATTCAATGATTTGGATTAGTCTCTCAACTTACTGAAAATCGTTATAATCTATTCTCGCATTGATGAGTTATTGTTATTGAAGAACAGCACGAAAACACGTTTTTTACAAAAAATCCCTACCTTTAGGCCTTCAAATTTTATACTAAAAATGCAATTAAAAAATATATGAAAGATACACCTTTAATAAAAAAGCATGAAGCATTAGGTGCGAAAATGGGCCCTTTTGCTGGTTATAATATGCCGATTTCTTATGCTGGAATCAAAGCGGAACACAAGACCGTTCGTGAAGATGTTGGTGTTTTTGATGTTTCACACATGGGCGAGTTTATGGTGAAGGGCGAAGGTGCTTTAGATTTAATCCAAAAAGTAACTTCTAATGATGCTTCAAAATTAAGCATTGGCGATGCTCAATACTCTTGTTTTCCGAACGGAAAAGGTGGAATCGTAGATGATTTATTGGTCTATCGCTTAGGAGAAAATGAATATATGTTAGTAGTGAATGCTTCTAACATGGATAAAGATTGGAATTGGATAACTGAAAATAATACATTCGGAGCGGAATTAACAAACGTTTCTGATAACTTCGCCTTATTAGCGGTTCAAGGACCAAAAACAGCAGAAGCTTTACAATCATTAACTTCTGTTAACTTATCGGAAGTCAAATATTATACTTTTGAGCTTGGAAAATTTGCGGGTTTGGATAATATTATTCTTTCGGCAACAGGTTACACTGGTTCTGGTGGGTTTGAGTTATACATTCCGAATGAACATGCTGAAGCAGTTTGGGATGCTATTTTTGAAGCCGGTGCAGATTTAGGAATTCAGCCAATTGGATTAGGTGCAAGAGATACCTTGCGTTTGGAAATGGGATTTTGTTTGTATGGAAATGATATTGACGATACGACTTCTTCTTTGGAAGCCGGTTTAGGTTGGATTACAAAATTGAAAAAAGGTGATTTCAATGATGCTGCATTTTTAAATAATCAAAAAGCAGCAGGTACAACTCGCCGGTTAGTTGGTTTTGAAATGATTGATAGAGGAATTCCTCGCCACGATTATTTGATTGAAGATACGGAAGGAAATGTTATCGGAAAAGTAACTTCCGGAACGCAAGCTCCTTCTTTGGGCAAAGCTATCGGCTTGGGTTATGTGAATAAACCTTTTCAAAAATCAGGAACAGAGATTAACATTGCAATTCGTAACAAGAAGGTTAAAGCGAAAATTGTAAAATTACCCTTTTATAAAG
>CAWVWD010000407.1:0-4529 GCA_963933585.1 uncultured Saprospiraceae bacterium | reverse complement strand
TCCATATCTGGTGTAACCGCTTTATTTACTTCAATTGTTTGAATCATATCAGATGGAATCAAATCCATTTGAATATTACGATTGCCACCTTCTGCTGAAGGAATACGTTCTCCATTAATCGTGACGGAATTCAACTGAGGTGCTAAACCACGAATAATAATATTACGAGCTTCCCCCTGATCAGCTTGCATTGTAATACCAGGAATACGCTTCATCGCATCACCAATATTCGCATCTGGAAAACGACCGATTTGGTCGGCAGAAACGATATTACTAATATTACTTTTATTTTTTTGTTGGTTTAATGCTTTTGCTTGACCTTTCAGGCGATCGCCCAAGACTAAAATTTCCCCACCAATTAAAACACCGGGATTCAACGCAACATCAATTATGATCGTTTTTCCGGCTTCAATATTTATAGTCTTTTTGATTTCCATGTAACCAATAAAAGTTACAATTACTTCTTGTTCGCCGACTGGCACATTGACCAATGTAAAATTACCATTAACATCAGAAGACGTTCCTAAGGTCAAAGATTGAATGATAACATTGGCTCCTGGTAAACCTAAACCGATTTCGTCCGTGATTGTGCCCCGAATGACACCATTTTGTGCAAAGCTTGCAATTGCTAATAATGCGAAGAGTATTGTAAAACTTAACTTTTTCATAAAATTGAGGATTTAATCTTGTTTAAATTAATAATACTCAAAGGTAGAAGGCGAACTAAGCGAACTCGAATAAATCGTTTTAAGGATAGTTGAAGTTATTGTTTATTCAATGGCAGGAATATTGGGTTTTACGTTAATTTAGATTTAAATCAGAATAGATTTTTTGGGTAAAACAACAAAAAAGGCTTCGTCAATTTTGACGAAGCCTTCCTAAATGTAATTCTAAGCGTAAGTTTAGAAAAAAATATTTATGATTTATTCTTTTATATTTAACGCCAAACTCAACTCATCCAACTGATTCAAATCCAAAGGAGAAGGCGCATCAATCATCACATCACGCCCTTGATTATTTTTCGGGAATGCGATGAAATCACGGATAGAAGTCGTGCCTTGCATGATAGAACACAAACGGTCAAAACCGAAAGCGATTCCACCGTGTGGCGGCGCACCGTACTCGAATGCTCCTAATAAGAAACCAAACTGAGCTTCTGCCTCTTCTTTCGTGAAACCTAACAAATCGAAGTTACGAGATTGTAAATCACGGTCATGAATACGAATTGAACCGCCACCGATTTCCCAACCATTAATTACTAAATCGTAAGCATCTGCTTTTAAGTTTTTCAACACTTCGTGATCCGTTGAAGCCATTTTGTGTTCGTCCTCTTTCTTTGGAGAAGTGAACGGGTGATGCATCGCATGGAAACGGTTTGAATCTTCGTCCCATTCCAATAATGGAAAATCAACGACCCAAAGCGGATTGAAAACGCCTTTTTTGCGTAAACCCATTCTGTCGCCCATTTCTAAGCGTAACTCATTCAATTGCTTGCGAACTTTATCCGTTTCACCAGATAAAATCAACATCATATCGCCAGCTTCTGCACCCATTTTTTCAGCGAAAGCAGCAAAATCTTCATCAGAGTAAAACTTACCAGCCGATGATTTGAAAGTACCGTCAGCGTTTACTTTGATATAAACCAAACCTTTTGCACCGATTTGTGGACGCTGCAACCATGACGTTAATTTCTTAATATCTTTATTAGAATATTCTCCAGCTTGACCTTTCGCATTGATACCAACGACCAATTCTGCTGAATCAAAGACAGGAAAATCTTTTCCTTTTGCCACTTCATTCAATTCCACAAAGTGCATCTCAAAACGAGTATCCGGTTTATCAGAACCATATAAACGCATCGCTTCATCATAAGGTAAAATCGGAAAATCAGGTAAATCAACCCCTAAAGTTGTTTTGAATAAGGATTTCGTCAAACTTTCAAAAGTGCTTAAAATATCTTCTCGAGTTACGAAAGACATTTCGCAATCAATTTGTGTAAATTCCGGTTGTCTATCTGAACGTAAATCTTCATCACGGAAACATTTCACAATTTGGAAATACTTATCCAAACCAGAAATCATTAACAATTGCTTGAAAGTCTGTGGAGATTGTGGTAAAGCGTAAAACTGTCCCGGATTCATACGAGAAGGCACGACGAAATCTCTCGCTCCTTCCGGCGTACTTTTGATTAAAACCGGTGTTTCAACCTCAATAAAACCTTCTCCAGCCAAATATTTACGCGTATCAATCGCTAACTGACTTCTGAAAATAATGTTATTTTGAATATTCGGACGACGCAAATCCAAATAGCGGTATTTCATACGAATATCATCGCCACCATCAGAGTTTTCCTCAATCGTAAAAGGCGGTGTTTTTGATTTATTCAAGATTTTTAAATCCGTTATATCAATTTCCACATCACCAGTTGCCATTTTAGCATTCTTAGAAGAACGTTCTGATACCGTTCCCGTCACTTGAATGACGAATTCACGACCCAAAGTCCTTGCAGTTTCAAACAGTTTTGCATCCGTTTTCTCTGCGGTCAATAGCAATTGTGTCACGCCGTAACGATCTCGCACATCGGCAAACATCATAAATCCTTTATCTCTTGTCTTCTGAACCCAACCGCAAAGTGTCACGGTTTCGCCTACATTTTCGATGCGTAAATCGCCGCAAGTGTGTGTACGATACATTTTTTTTCAATTATTAATTATGAACTACTTGTCCCGAAATCTCGGGGATTAATTATTTTATCTGTTAACGTAAACCGTTATAAATAATTTCCTTTTTATGAAATTTGTGGCAAATATACGAGTTTGGTTTTATTGGAACACGGATTTGACGGATTAAACAGATTTTAGCATATTTTTTTGATTTGGCTTACGCCAAATTGTAATCAAGTTTCGTTATTTTTTATTAATTTTTTTAATTCAAAAACCATTCATTTCTAATTTAAACCTCAAACGAACATTCAAATAAAAAGTGCATTATTGAATTTTAGTAATTTAAAATTACGAATTTTCAACGCTTGCTATTTTTACGAAAGATTTGACCGCTTCGTGTACTAACAAGAAAAAAACGACGATCATAAACTTGAACCACAGCAATCGCATCAGTTCCTTAAAGTTTTATAAATTACGTCAAGAACCCTTTATGTATTTTAGCAAAGCTAAAATCAAAACGAATGCGATTTCCGTGGTTTAAATTTAATCTGGTTCTTTGATAAATCCCGTGATGAAACGAAAATCATAATTAGTTGATGTTCTCGTGTTGAAGTGTTGACGTTTGCGGTAACATCAACACAAAAAATATTCAATAAGAACAAAAATTTAATTTTCCACGGGATTTTGTCAAAGAACCTTTAATTTTCAAAATTTGCCATTTGTTTCTATTCCTAAAAACTAAACCAAAACCAATTCTTCTTCTTCTGCAAGAACGTCAAACTGATTACTTGTATTTTTCGTGCCACCAGCTTTCAATGCTTTCTCACCGGCAAAGAAAGTTTTGTGATCATCGCCTAAGTCAGAACCTGCCATACGCTGATGTTTCACACAAGCGACCCCTTTTCGGACTTCTTGTCTTTGTACTCCTAAAACGTAAGCCAACATTCCTTTATCTCCAAAATATCCTTCTACTAAGTCGTTCATCTGTAACGCAGTTGTGTGATAAGTTGGTAGCGTAATCAAATGATGGAAAATACCTGCTTTCATCGCACCTTCTTTTTGGAAGTTAAGAATCATTTGATCCGCAAATTCTGATAATGGCGTATTATCGTATTTTGCATCCATCAAAGTCGCACGATTGTAGGCGGACATATCTTTTCCAGCTTCCAACATCTTATCATAAGTTTGCTGACGGAAATTGAGCGTCCAGTTGAAAGAGGGAGAATTATTATAAACCAATTTCGCATTCGGTACAATCGCTCTAACTCGGTCAACCATTTGTGCAATTTGCCCAACATTTGGCGTTGGTGTCTCAATCCAAAGTAAATCCGCACCATTTTGCAAACTCGTAATACAATCTAAAACTACACGGTCAATATTCGTATCTGCTCTAAATTTATACAAACCATTTGGCATACGAACTGGACGAACTAATTTCCCATCTCTTTTAAGTAAAACCTCATTATTATTAACGTCCTCAATAGATACTTCCTCTGCTTCCACAAAATCTAAATATTGAGCCGCCAAATCTCCTTTTTCCAAAGATACTGGCAATTTTTGCGTTAGACCGGCACCTTCTGAATCGGTACGAGCGACAATAACGCCATCTTCTATTCCCAACTCTAAGAACGCAGCACGAACCGCATTTAATTTAGCAATGAAATCTTCATGCGGAACGGTTACTTTTCCATCTTGATGTCCACATTGTTTTGCATCCGAAACTTGGTTTTCGATTTGAATTGCACAGGCACCGGCTTCAATCATTTTTTTAGCCAATAGATAAGTCGCTTCCTCGTTACCAAATCCAGCATCAATATCCGCAATAATCGGAACGACGTGTGTTTCAAAGTTGTCAATTTGGTCTTG
>CAWVWD010000406.1:0-4543 GCA_963933585.1 uncultured Saprospiraceae bacterium | reverse complement strand
AATAATAAATTAAATTAATTCGTAAAACGAAATAATTTGGTGCGTTTGCCCTTGTAATTGATTGTTCGCCAATCATATTGCTTCCTCGCTTAGTTAAAACTAAACTACCTTCTCGATTATATACATTAACGTAAATATTAGAAGTTGCATCAATCTCACTCACATTATAAGCGATAGTTGTAGAACTACTAAAAGGATTTGGTGAACTATCCGATAATTTAGATTTTTTGGTATTGCCGTTTGTTTCAGAATTTCGTTCTTCTTCAAGTAAAGCCTTTAATTCTAAAACTTCTACCTCCAAATCATCAATCATCTCTTGTTGTTCCTTGATAGACTCAATTAACAATGGAATTAACGCCATATAATTTACACCTAAAATTCCTTTTTCATCTGCCTTAACAACTTCGGGTACAACTTTTTCTACTTCTTGAGCCAACAAACCTAAATGTATTGTTGCATCACCTTCAAAATTATCACCTTCAATTGATTTTTGTTTTGCTTCGGTTAATTTCGTTATATCAATATTTTCATAGTTATCTAACTTGAAATTATAGTTATAACGCACACCATTTAAAGCCAATATCTTATCCAAACTGGAAGATAAAGGGGTAATGTTAGTTTTTAAACGTTGGTCAGAAGGAGGTATAAAACTCCACGCACGTATATTTCCCGCAACATCCAAACGATATGCAGATGAATCCATTGTATTAATCCCTACATTTCTATCAGGACGGATATACAACACAAAATTACCATAACCTTGTGGATTGGGCCAAGGTTTCCAAAAATTTAAACCACCTTCTAAAGCTTCAACTGCATACAAACCATTATTGGGCGAAAAAGTCGATTGTCCCCCAAAAGTCAAGGTGCGATAATCTTCATAACCGATTTGAATAAATTCGTCATTTCTGACTTTTAATTGTGCATTTGCAATCGTTGTGATAGTGCAAAGCATCAGAACTGTACTAATTATATTTTGAAATTTCACGATTTTTTAATTTTTAATTAAGGTTTTAATTGCAAATTTTTAATAGCTTCAGCAGGTGTTTCTGTTTGGATTAAATTTACCTTTTAATTCGGTATTTTTTCATTCTAAATCACGTTTACGAATACCTGTCTTGTTATCGTTTATCAAAAAAATGCAAAATGCCTCAAATGATTATTTTTCATTATTTTTCATCATTTTTTATCATTTTGAGACATATTACTGCGATTCTTTAGTTCTAAACTCTTTGCTTGATTGCTCATGATTTTTACTTTTTTTGATTAAATGATTTTGAAATTGATTCGGTGTATTGGCAAAATGAAAACTTTTCCAACCACCACTAATTGCTTTTAAAATATGTCTAGTCCTGGTGTAAATTTATGTTGGTTGATAATCGGTGAAGGCGAAATGTTGAAAGAAGAAATCACAATTGCTGATGAAACACAACATGAATTAGATAATTTACGATTAGAAAATTCTAAATTAAAAGATAAGGTTATTGAGTTGTTGGAAAATCTTGAGGATTGAACCCATCCTCAGTCCTTCCCTTGAAAAAGAAGGAAGCCTAACGACAGCACTGGAAACTTTGAATATTCGAGCATAATTCCCTTCCATTTTTAAGGGAAGGGTTAGGGATATGTTCAACCCAACAACCCAAAACCGATAATAGATTAGCACTTATGACAGACCAACACTTAGAAAAAACCTTGTGGGCAGCCGCTGACAAGATGCGTTAAAAAAAGGGGTAGTAGAGCAGATTTTGAAACAGTCGGAGTGGATGGCGTATGTGATTTTTGAGTAGGGAAGAAGTTAAATGTTTTTTGTGATAAATAATTATTTTTAATTGCAACTTTATTCAACTTTATTCAAATTTATCCGTATTAATTTGGATTAATACATTTAAACCTAAATTAATAAATATGACTCAAGAAATTGAAAAATGCCCAAACTGCTTGAATAGCTTTACTTTGAAGCGATTAAATCAAAAGTATTGCTCTGACAACTGCCGAATCCAAAAAAATAATGCAAACAGCCGTAAATTTAGAGAATTGACTAAAACAACGAATCATATTCTACTGAAAAATAGGAATATTTTAGCTGCGTTAGAAGGGGAGCAAATATCCGAAATCGATTTAAAAATCAAAGGGTTTGATTTTCGTTATGTGACTAATTTCAGGACAAATGAGCAAACAAAACAACCCGATTTTTTTTGTTATGATTATGGTTATTTTTTTGTAAAAACAAAAAAAACGCAGCTGATAGAAATTTTCAAATTATAAATTGATTTGATTTTTAGTTTTTAGTTTTTAGTTTTTAACGAGATTGTATCTTAATATTTTTTTACTTAACTTTGACATTGTTGAATATTGCACTAATCTTACAGCTATTCTTATCAACTTATTTAATTTAAAATATATATGAGTACATTTTCATCAACATTAGATTTACCAAACTTAACAAACTTAACAGGTTTTGATACGGGTATTCCTACGAATTCATCAAATGTCACACATTTTTTATTTAAGCTACTGCTAATCGCTTTATGCGTTTTTGGATTATTTTATTGTTTCTATTCTTTAGTACAAAAAAAGGAAGGAGATATATCTGAAAGATTGAAGTGATCACAGCAATAAAGTAGAAAAACAGATATTTTATCTATTGATTTCAGTGCACTTTCAATTTCTGCAAAGGGTATTTTATGGAAATTGAAACTAATTTATCATTAGTTAAAAAAAATTAAATTGGAAAAACAATCAACAAATAGATGTAACAATTAATGGTGGATATTAATAACCAGTCTCAAAAAAGACGAAAGCCAATGAAGTATTACTTCATTGGCTCATCTGACCAAATTAAATTTCCTTGTTGTATTTTCTATTTACTAATGTCCGAGTTTTACTCGGACATTAGAGTAAGTCGGCACAAACAGAGAATTTGGATAGATATCCATAATTTTCACCATAGTACCAACTATTTTAATTATCTATTCACAACCACTTTCTTAGTTTGCACCTGACCATTAGTCATCAAACGAACGAAATAAACACCATTTGGTTGATCTGATAAATCAATTGAGTAGTTTCTGTTCTCAACATTTACGTCATTAAATGATTGAACTAATTTTCCTGTCATATCAAAAATAGTTACATTAATATCATTTGCATCTGCCATTTCTACATTCAAAGTCGTAAATCCAGTAGTTGGATTTGGACTAATTTCAAGCGTACCATCAAATGGTTTAACTTGTTTAGTGTTTACAAGTGGCATAAGAATACCGAAATCATCATAATAAGCTAATGAATTAGTACCTGCACCAATGTTAGCTGCATAGAAGTTAACTGCATTAATGGTATTCAAACCTGCACCGCCTCCTGAATTTGTATTCAATGCCCAAGTATGAATCAATGTATCGCCATAATAAAATTCTGCTTGACTATTAGTAAAGTCAAGAACAAACATTTGTTGTACCCATGCATCTAAAGTTGGCGTAAAAGGATACACTACTCCGTCCGTTGAAATTTCTCCTGCTGTTGGACTTGTACCAAAATACACATCTGCTGCCCAATCGCCCGCTGCATCAGTATAATTATGTTGTAAGTTATAGTATGCACCAGTACCTGATGATGGTATATATTGCATAAAAGAAACCGTATCTATACCTGTAGAAAGTGTTCCTAAAAGTGCCACAGCATCTGATTCTGTACCTGCATCATCCCAAATTTTTAAAGATTGAGCACCACTAAAAGATTGCTCGTCTGCTATAATTGCATTGGAAGCACCGCCGCCCCAGCCTGTCCATTCTCCAGCTTGGAACTGTCCGTCAAATGATCCTGTATTATACCCGTCGAAATCGTCTGAAACTAAAGGTGGCACAACTGGTAAAATTACAGCTACATCATCATAATAAGCTAATGAACTAGCTCCTGCACCAATATTAGCTGCATAGAAGTTAATGGCATTAATGGTATTCAAACCTGCACCGCCTCCTGAATTTGTATTCAATACCCAAGTATGAATCAATGCACCATCATAATAAAATTCTGCTTGACTGTTGGTAAAATCAAGAACAAATTTTTGTTCTACCCATGTATCGAAAATTGGTGTAAAAGGATATACGACTCCGTCAGTTGAAATTTCTCCTGCTGCTGGGCTTGTACCAAAATATACATCTGCTGCCCAATCACCCGCTGCATCAGTATAATTGTGTTGTAAATTATAGTATGCACCTGTACCTGATGCTGGGATATACTGCATAAAAGAAATCGTCTTTACACCTGTAGAAAGTGTTCCTAAAAGTGCTACAGCATCTGATTCTGTACCTGCATTATCCCAAATTTTTAAAGATTGAGTACCACTAACAGATTGCTCTGTTGTTACAATTGCATTAGAGGCACCTCCACCCCAACCTGTCCATTCTCCAGCTTGGAACTGTCCGTCAAATGATCCTGTACTATACCCATCAAAACTGTCTGAGGTTAATTGTGCTTGGCTTGTTCCATAAATAAACAAGCTAAAAACTACCAAAAGTAAATAATTCTTCATTGATTCTTTTTTTAA
>CAWVWD010000405.1:0-4552 GCA_963933585.1 uncultured Saprospiraceae bacterium | reverse complement strand
TAATTGAGATAAACTAAAAAGCCTTTCGATGAAAATCGAAAGGCTTTTCGTTTTTGTAGCTGTGAGGGAATTTTATATCAATTTATACCTGAAATCAGTATTACGAATTTGACTTAATAGTTTAGAAGTATACGCTTGATTGTAGGGGTTAAAAATTGGTATTAATGGCTTTTAGCATCCTTTTATGGAAGAATCCCAAAAATGGAATAAATTGTAATTCCATATTATAGAGTGAGGTTGTGACAAGATTATTTAGAATTTTATTGGGATTCTCCTAATAAATATGGGAATAAGTATCCTATATTTATATTTATATTTCAGGGTCAATCGTACTTTAACATATTTTAAAGTATTGATAATCAATGCAATTATCTATTTCGGGGAATTACATTAGACATGTAAAACTCTTGGCATAATAGTTGAAATTATTAGGGAAGTATACTAAAATATTGACAAAATATAATAATTGTCAGCACCTACAAAACTGCAAAACCTTAAAAAAATGTCTGTTATGAGGAAGTTATTACTCTCCACTTTACTTTTATTATTGTTTGCACTATCGAGTACTGCACAGCAGGATCCAATGTTTACGAAGTATATGTTCAATAGTTTGGCATTCAATCCTGCCTATGCTGGTGCAAAAGACCACATGTCCATCACATTATTGCATCGTGATCAATGGTTGGGAATAGAAGGTGCCCCAAGGACACAGTCATTTACAATACACTCCCCGTCAGAAAGCGATAAAGTTGGATTAGGCTTATCCGTTATTAATGATGAAATTGGAGTGAATAAGACATTGACCGCAATGGCAAGTTATGCTTACCGCTTGCAATTAGGACAAGGTAAATTGTGTTTAGGCTTACAAGGAGGCGTTTTAAATTGGCGTGCAGATTTCAGTAAGTTAGAGCTTTTGAATGATTCTGACCAAGCATTTATGAATGCATCGCCGAGCATGACACCTAATATGTGGATTCCGAATGTAGGTGTAGGGTTACATTATTATATTCCTAATAAATTTTATATTGGTTTTTCTGTACCTCATATTTTGCAGATGGCATTAAATTCTACACAGAATTCGATGATGGCTCAGCAATTTAGGCATTACTATTTATTTGCAGGAGGTGCTGTTCCCCTTAGTTCTTCACTGGTTTTCAAACCTTCTTTATTAATCAAAAATGTTGGTTTATTTGGAGAGTTTAGGCCGGAGGATGACCCTTACGGTTTGATTGGTGCACCGACAGAATTTGATGTTGATCTCTCTTTATTAATGTATGATGCACTTTGGATAGGTGCTTCTTTTCGTTCTGCTTTCGAAGGATTCAATGGGACGAGTTCTTTTGATTCAGGAGATATTTGGGTTTCTTATTATTTACGAAGTGGTTTCAGAGTTGGAGTTTCGTATGATTATACCCTTAGTGATTTAGGTGCATTCACACAAGGTTCTTATGAGGTAATGTTAGGATATGAAATGAATTATAAGACAAAGCAGATTTCTACACCTCGTTATTTCTAAATTATAGGTTATTTATTTCTTGTTCTCTAAAGACAATTGTGAGATTATTATATTGGATGAGGTTATGGTAATCCGTCCAATATAATACTATTAGAAAGCCATTTTAAGAATTAGGAATCTTTTTTTAGCAGTTCTATTTTTTCCTTTTCTCAATTTTCCTTAACGTGCAGGCACCCTTTTCTCGTGCGTTTTTTTTAGATGTTTATATTCAAAAATAATATATAAGATTAATTTATATTGAAAGTGCTACTCTTTATTAGTAGATTAGAGAGGAACAGATTTAAATTTATCTAAATTTCATTGCAGAAATGTGTTTCATATAGAAAGTATTGAAAATCAAATCTTTTTATATGGTGTTTGTTTTTAATGTTTTAAAGATACCTTTTGTTGGTAGATTGAAAATAGAATTTATGGATACACACATTATAAAAGAATTAATTTTTTAAATAATTCTTCGGTTAAAGTGCTAAGAATGGCATGAATTTAGGAATATCAAAAACGGTCAAATCACTAATTGGACTTATCAAAATCACAGTATATGAAAAAAATCATACTATCCTTTTTGTTGGTATTTTTTGTGGCAAGTATAGGACTTGCTCAAAAAGCGAGACTGCAAAGAGCCAATGCAGAATTCGAGGACTATAATTATAATAGTGCGATTCAATTATATCTTGAAATACTGGATAAAGTGGATATTGCGGAGGCAAAGATTAAATTGGCAGAAAGCTATCGTAAGATTAATAATATGGGAGAAGCGGAATTTTGGTACGGACAGGTGGTTCATTTACCGGAGGCTAAACCGATTTATTATCTATATTATGGGAAGTCGTTACAAGCGAATGGTAAGTGTGATTTAGCAAAACCGTGGTTTGAAAAGTATTCGCTCGAGGAACCGGACGACCTTCGTGGGCAGTTATTAGCGAACACTTGTGATCGGGAGGAATTGGCAAAAATGATTAAATCTCGTAAAGATTTTTATAAAGTCAAAAAGTTACCATTTAATACCTCGTTTGATGATTTTGGGCCTACCTTTTACAAAGGTGGATTAGTATTTTCATCTGAAAGAGATAATACTGGTCCTGCTACTCGTATTCACGAGTGGACAGGATATCCATTTTTGGATATGTTCTATACGAATGTAGATACGATTGATGCAGAAGGATTGGAATTTAGTTATGACGAAACGCCTGAAAAATACTCTAATCGTTTGAATACTAAATATCATGATGGTCCTCTGTGTTACTCGCGAGACGAAAAGAAAGTATTTTTTACTCGTAATAATCTAGACGAGCGTAATCGTGTTGGAAAAGATGATGAGGGAACGATTCGGTTGAAAGTATTCACCGCTGATTTGGATAAGAAGGAAGAATGGCAAAACATTCAAGGTTTACCCTTCAATTCTGACGAATATTCAGTGGCACATCCATCAATAGCTGTTGACGGTAAAACGTTGTATTTCTCTTCTGATATGCCTGGTGGTTTTGGTGGGATGGATTTATATTATACGATTTATGAAGCTGGGACTTGGTCTCCTCCACGTAATCTAGGTCCACGTATTAATACAGAGGGTCATGAGGTTTTTCCTTATGTACATACTTCTGGAAGGTTATATTTTTCATCTGATGGCCATGTGAGTTTAGGCATGTTAGACATTCATTATATTGATAATAATAATGGTGTATGGGGACCACCAATGAATATTGGTTTTCCAATTAATACACCTTCTGATGACTTTGGTTTGATTTTGAATGAGGAAGAAACATTTGGATATTTCTCTTCAAATCGAGAAGGAGGTGTTGGACGTGATGATATATATAGTTTCAAATATAGCGTTGTAAAAGTAGAAGTATTGGTTTATGACGAGAATACAAACGAACCAATTGAAAATGCGAACGTATTGGATGATTGTTCTGGTTTGGAGTTATATACTGGCAGTAACGGTCGAGTGATGATTGAGTTGCCATTGGATAAGTGTTGTACATTCACAGCAGGTAAAGAAACTTATATTAATAATGCGTTAGAAAGTTGCACGCATGATTATAAAGCGAGTACAAAAGTATTTGTAAAAATTCCATTAAGTCGACCGTTAGATTTTGCAATTGAGGGATTGGTATATGACAGTGAAACGGGAGAGCCATTAGCGAATTCTACCGTTTCATTAATGCCTGATTGTAGTGGAGAACAATTAGAGTTTGAAACAGATGAATCGGGACGTTACCGTTTTATTTTGGATAGAGAATGTTGTTATTCACTGAAAGCGTCACAAGAAGGTTATTTTGCAGTAAGTACAGATAAACCTTATTGTACCAAAGGGTTGAGACAATCCGAAACGTTTGTACATGACTTTCCCTTACAGCGATTTATAGATCCCAATAAACCTCCTGGATATCCGGAGATTCCAGAGGAAGAATTGCCTTGTGCAGGAATTGGCCGCTCATTCGTGATTAAACATATTTATTATGATTTTGATAAAGCTTATATCCGTACAGATGCAGAAGAGCCATTGGCACAATTGATTAAAATTTTGGAAGATAATCCGGATTTAGTAGTAGAAATTGGCTCACATACTGACGCCAGAGGAACGGGCCGTTATAACATTCGGTTGTCTGCTCGTCGGGCAGAATCGGTGGTAAAGTATTTAATTAAAAAAGAAATTGATCCAAATCGCTTGCAAGCGAAAGGTTATGGTGAAACACAGCCGACTAATGATTGTATGGATGAAATTCCTTGTAGCGAAGAGCAACATCAACGAAATCGTAGGACAGAATTCCGAGTGATTGGAAAAGTTGATGGAACTCGCTATGATTGTGAAACTTTAAATGCAGATATTAATCAGATTTCGATTGAACCAATTGAATTAAAGGTGGATAAATGTAAAAGTTGTCCATTTTAAAGGATAGTTTGGGTCAGGCTATAATTTTGAAAATAGCTAAAAAATAATGCCACAAAGAAATAATGGTAAGACGAGATTTTATCCTAAAAAGGGTTGCGGTGAATTGTCACCGTAACCCTTTTTATATTTTGGTACGAAAATGG
>CAWVWD010000404.1:0-4556 GCA_963933585.1 uncultured Saprospiraceae bacterium | reverse complement strand
ACATTTAATAGATGAGTATCCTGCAACACCCACTGGTCAGACCGATTTTTTAAGAAAAATAAAGGAAATTTCGATCCGAAATGATAATTTTGGTTTCTGTTATTGGGGAACGGAATGGATTTCTTTTCGTGGAAACCAAGCAAATAATGGTTCGACTTGGGAAAACCAAGCACTTTTTGATTTTAATAATAAAGCTTTACCTGCAATGCAGGTTTTGGGAGAATAAAAAAATCTGTACACCTTTATACCAAAATCTATACTTATGAATTTTCAAATTGACGTATTAAAAGCGACTCGTGAAAATATATTGCGCGTTATGGATGGTTTGACAATGGAACAGTTAAATCATATTCCAGAAGGGTTTAAGAATAATTTGATTTGGAATTTTGGTCATGTTGTCGTGACACAACAATTATTGAATTATGCTTTATCTGGTTTACCAATGTATCTTTCGGATACAATTGTGAATAAATATCGGAAAGGTGCAAAACCTGAAGGAGCAGTTTCAGAGGCAGAATATGAAATGTTGAAGAAGAAAGCTTTCGACTTAATCGAAGTACTTAAGAAAGATTATGAAGCGGGAATTTTCCAAACTTTCAAAAGCTATTCAACAAGTTATAAGGTTACATTAAGTTCTATTCATGAATCAGTCAGCTTCAATAATGCTCACGAAGCCTTGCATTTAGGTACTGTAATGGCTTTAAGGAAATTGATTTAATGAATTTGTCTGTTCTGCTTATGTATCTTAAATATTCGTCTAAAAATTAAACTGGTTTAATAAAAATCGGAATTTTCTACTAAATATTTGATACTCAATATACATATTTATAATATTGTAATATGCTTTTTTTAACATTTTGTTTAGAATCCAAAAATTCAAACAAAAGTCAAAAAGAACAGTTTTTATAAATAATATTTCAGTCAAAAATCAAAGTCCATATAGATTAGAATTTTTTTTGGCTGTATATTAGATTCTGAAACTAAATTTAACGTAATCAAATTAAAAAAATAAAGTACAATCTGTAACCGTTTACTACATATTGAACTTTATAAAAAAAACAATTTTATGAAAAATTTATTATTGCTTCTAGGAGTTGTAGCATTTGTAAGCATCGCAGCAATTCCAGTGAATTCTACAGTGGAAAATGTAGGAGAAAATATAATCGAACTAGCCGATGCTTCTATTGTCGGAATATGGAGAACAATTGATGATGTGACTGGCAAAGAGAAAAGTTATGTAAAAATTTACAAAGCAAAAAATGGTAAATATTACGGTGAAATTGAAAGATTATTAAACCGTGCAAAAGGTGATGAAGATCCGATTTGCGATGTTTGTCCAGAAAATGATTATCGTCATGGTAAAAAAATTATTGGAATGAAAATCGTTTCCGGATTAAAGGAAAAGGGTGGCACTTATAGTGGTGGAACTATTCTTGATCCTAAAAAAGGAAAGGTTTACACTTGTAAGCTTTGGACAGAAGGTGAAGATAAATTGAAAGTTCGTGGTTACGTAGGACCGATATATCGTACACAAACTTGGCACAGAGTTAAGTAATTGAATCATTAGAAAACATTAAAATGTCTTCTAATTTATTGAAAAAAATCCGTCAAACGTTCCTTTTGGATTCGTTTAACGGATTTTTTTTTGGTCCTATTAATACAAACATCCGTTCATATCTACTCTTGTGGAATTTTAATTTGGTATGTTTTTCTATTTTTATTCGTTAATTTATTACTGATTAACCACTGATTATACAAACGTAACTTGCGAAGTGTCGTCCCATTCTCTACAGCAAAATCTGCCAAACTTGGTATCGAACCACTAATTTCTAACGTTTTGTAATTATCTAATTCCTTATAAACCTGACTTACATTAATACCGTATTGTTCCCGACGCTGCATAATTTCCTTAATAGAAATAATTCGGAACATATAATTAGACGTTTCGTCACGAAGTTCTAATTCATAATAATTAGATGTTTTTTGTTCCGTTACTTTTTTCCTCAAACGTCCAGCTCCAGTATTGTAAGCTGCTGCTGCCATAGTCCAACTTCCGAAGCGTTTATAATCTGCTTTCAAATGTTCGCAAGCCGCACGAGTTGCTTTATCAAAATTTGCTCTTTCATCCACTTCTGAATTAATTTCTAAACCAAAAGCTTTTCCAGTAGAAGGCATAAACTGCCAAAGACCTTGAGCTCCTGATCGAGAAGTTGCATTCAATAAACTACTTTCTGCAACTGCCAAATATTTAAAATCGTCCGGAATTCCTTCCTCTTTTAATATCTTTTCAATCGTTGGAAAGTAACGATTCGATAATTTAATATTACGAATCATAAAATGAGGCCGGAAAGTATTTAATTGTAACTGAAAATCTAACCGCTCATAAGCATCAAAATTATCCAACGGTACCGCTTCACTTGCAAACTCCACATAATCAGGAACTTGTACCGCAACCACGTTTTGCGGAATTTCTTTTATTAATTTATCTATCGATTCGTCTGCTCGATAAGAACTGAAAATGGCTAAACTCAAAAATGCAGCGGTGACTATGATATAATATTTCATAAATTATAATGTATTTTAGATTATTGTAGATTACTTTCCTTAAATATCGTTAAACCTTGTATTATCAATGTTTTTAATGTAATTAATACTATTTTTTTTTAATAATTAAACTTCCAACAAAATACTTTATTATCCACAAATTTCCTTCAAAAACCTCAATTTATTTCATTAGATGGACAATTGATTCCGAGTTTGACGCTCTGACGAGACGCACCTTCGTAATAGGAACACCAAAACTGGCAATTATACCGAGTTTATGCCGACTTCTTTTCGTATTATCATAAGAAATACTCGGTGAATATCAACGTTTCAATCACGAAAAAGTGGAAAACTTATAACTCAGAAAATACTGTCTATGTATGTAGTATAATTATTCAATCTATTCCTTTAGTTTTGCTCATCATTTTCGGTTTTTCTCGAAAAAGCTATTTAAACGTTAAAAGATAAAAATTAAATATCTTTTAAAAATAAACCCTTATTCCTAATATATTTACAGCTAATTATCTATCAAAATAAATATTATGAATCGTATAATTTTTGTATTGGCAATGCTGATTTCTACTTCAGTATTTGCTCAAATACCACCTCAGGAAACCATTAGAAACATAGAACCCGCAAAAGAAGAAGTCAGGGAAAATGAAGATGTTTCTAAGGAATATGCTCAGACAATTACATCTACTGACTTACGACAAATTTTAACAATCATCGCTTCAGATGAAATGGAAGGACGAGAAACCGCTTCGGTTGGTCAGAAGAAAGCAGAAGCTTTTATTGTTTCAAAACTTCAGTCATTTGGTATTAAACCTATCGATAAAGAAGGCGTAACCAATGGTTATTTACAAACAATGCCTTTCACTAAAGAAGAATGGGGAGAAGTTGCATTCATGGCAAACGATAAAGAATTCAAGCATTTGAGAGATTTCTATTGCTTCCGTTCTGCGAATAATCACTTACCAATGACAAGTGCTGACGAAATAGTTTTCTTAGGTTACGGTATTGATGATGAAGCATACAGTGATTATAAAGGGGTAGATGTAAAAGGAAAAGTCATTATGATTTTATCCGGCGAACCAACAAAATCCAACGGTAAATCATGGATAACGGATACTAAAGAACCATCTACTTGGACTTCTAATTGGAAGAAAAAACTAGGAATTGCAAAAGATAATGGCGTAAAAGCCATCTTAGTTATTGATCCAGATGCCGGTAAAAATATTGGTCGATATAGACGTTATTTGGTGGAGCCTTCCATATCTGTTGGTGCGCCAAGCGAAGATAAAATTCCGGTAACTAATAACTTCTATATTTCTCCAGATATGGCTCGTACATTGATTGGAAAAAATGGAAAAAAATTAATAAGAACTCGTAAGAAGATTACTAAGGAAGGAAAACCTCACTCTTTTACCGTTCCTTGTAGTTTATCAATGACTCAAAAGAAAAAGCAGGAATTAATCGAAAGTACGAATATCATGGCCTTTATTGAAGGAAGTGATGAAGTATTAAAAGAAGAAATCGTTGTGATTTCAGCTCATTATGATCACCTTGGAAAAAGAGGAAATGATATTTATAATGGTGCAGACGATAACGGAAGCGGAACGACTGCTTTAATTGAATTAGCTCAAGCTTACGCAAAAGCAGCGAAAGATGGAAATGGACCTCGTAGAAGTGTTTTATTAATGTGGCTTACCGGTGAGGAAAAAGGACTTTTGGGTTCTGAATATTATGTCAATAATCCAATTTTTCCATTGGAAAATACAATCGTTGACGTGAATGTGGATATGATTGGTCGTGTGGATGAAAAACATGCTGACAATCCTAAATATATTTATGTAATCGGAGCAGATAGATTGAGTACTGAATTACACGAAATTAATGAAGCTGCCAATAAAAAATATACACAGCTCAAGTTGGATTATACGTTCAATGAAGAAAATGACCCGAATCGTTATTATTACCGTTCTGATCATTATAATTTCGCAAAATTAGGTATT
>CAWVWD010000403.1:0-4573 GCA_963933585.1 uncultured Saprospiraceae bacterium | reverse complement strand
GGTGTTTTCATATTAATTCCAAAATATTCCAAATATTCTATAGCATAAATTACGTTCAAACCATTATTTTAATTTTTTCCAGAATGATAAAATAATCGCATAACGGTTTATATAATGCAATAAAGGTAGTTAGGTTTTACTATTTATCAGCTTTTCATAATCCTCCATTGTATCAATATCAATCCATCCTTTTTCAAAATCGACTATACCGACTTGGTTATTCACCGCATATTTTTTAATCACCTTTTTTGCTCCTTGTTGTTCGTTTAAAGCCATTAATTCTTGGAAAGTTTCTTTTTTGAAAAGTGCGGGAACGCCTAAAATATGATTGTATTTTGTGGCGATAATTGGTGAATCTGAAGAAGTTGCTTTTTGGATAATTTGGTTTATTAATTCGGTATTAACAAAAGGTTGATCAGATAATAAGATCAGAATTGCATCGCTGTTTTGAGCTTGTGTCAAGCCTTTTTGTAAGGATTTGCTCATGCCTCTTTTCCAATCTTCATTGAGTATAATTTCTACATTGGCGGAAGCCAAAAGCGGTTGAATCTGATTGGCGAAAGCGCCTAATACAACAATGGTTTTGGTGGCGTTTACCGTTTTTGTTTGTTCAATAATATGTTCAATTAAGGTCGATTTTTGATAAGGTAAAAGTTGTTTTGGTTGTCCTAAGCGGGAAGATTGTCCGGCGGCCAAGATGATAATGGAGAGGTTCATTTTTGGTGTTTTTCGGAATAGTTATTTTTTTATCAATTTATACCTTCACTTGAAGTGAAGGTATAAATCAGTATTATTCCTCCTGAAAATGCTCCTCTAATTCTTCCATCAAAACATTTTCATTTTTATATAAAAGTGCGTACAAGTTATTGTCATAAACCAAAAGAATCCGATTATCTTCAAAGCGATAAGCGGTGTAAACCAAAGGGGATTCGTCGATGTAACGTTGAATACGTGCATCTGGCGTACCTTTATATTTTTCAATACCTTTCTCGATGTGCTTTTTTTGTACTAAAGTTCCTCCCTTTTTCATATAAACAAAGATAAGTATTTATGCAGAACTACTTGGAAATGAAAATTAAAAAAGGGAAATCAAAAACTAAGTCTTCGATTTCCCTCTTTTTTAATATAAATCAGAATGTATACGTCAGAGCGTAAATAATTCACAACTACTTCACAGTCTCTCCGATTTCATAACTTTCTAACTCAAAACAGACCATTCCTAAAGGTGGCAATACGATTTCCATCGAATGTTCCTTGCCTTGCCATGCTTGAGGTTGTGTTAGAACACCTTCTTTATGAACAACTCCGCTTCCGCCGAATTCGATAGCATCACTATTTAAAACTTCGATATATTTCCCTGCTTCTGGAACACCGATTCTGTAACTGTGAATTACATTTGGTGTAAAGTGACAAACGATTAATTGTGTTTTTTGGGTGGCATTTCCTTTTCGGATATACGTTAAAACACTATTTTGATTGTCATTCATATCAATCCATTCAAAACCTTCTGGTGTGAAAGCATTTTCGAATAAAGCTGGATGAGAAGTATAATATCTATTCAATGCTTTAACCCAATTTTGAAGATTCTTGTGGCCACTATTTTGCAATAAATGCCAATCTAAACTGGTTTCGTGATTCCATTCACCGGTTTGTCCGAATTCACATCCCATGAATAATAATTGTGTGCCGGGGTGCGTGAACATATAACCATAAAGCAACCTTAAATTAGCAAAACGTTGCCATTCATCACCTGGCATCTTATCCAAAAGAGAACCTTTTCCATGTACAACTTCATCGTGAGAAAGTGGCAACATGAATTTTTCAGAAAAGGCATAAACCAAGCTAAATGTTAATTGTCCTTGGTGATGTTTTCTGTAGATTGGATTTTTCTTCATATATTCCAACGTGTCATTCATCCAACCCATCATCCATTTTTGGTCGAAACCTAAACCGTCCAAATCGACCGTACGAGTTACACCATCAAAAGAGGTTGATTCTTCTGCAATTGTAACGGTATCAGGGAATTCATCGTGAATTGCTTTATTGAATTGTTTCAAGAATGAAATTGCTCCTAAGTTATGATTTCCACCATGAATATTAGGAATCCATTCTCCATCTTTGCGAGAATAATCTAGGTACAGCATTGAAGCGACAGCATCCACACGGATTCCGTCAATATGATATTTATCTAACCAAAATATCGCACTACTGATTAAAAATTCACGGACTTCATTTCTATCATAATTGAAAATACAAGATTTCCAATCTGGATGAAAACCTAAACGTGGATCAGCGTGATCATACAAATGTGTTCCATCATAATCGGCTAAAGCGTGTGCATCTGCGGGAAAGTGCGAAGGCACCCAATCCATCAGAACAGAAATTCCTGCTTGGTGCAATTTATCCACCAAATACATGAAATCTTGTGGCGTTCCGAAACGACTTGTTGGTGCAAATAAACCGATAGATTGATATCCCCAAGACGGGGCGTAAGGATGTTCTGTAATTGGCAAAAGTTCAACGTGTGTGAAACCCATTTCTTTGACGTATTCCGTCAAATCATTCGCCATATCACGGTAGGTCAGATAATCTTCTTTTTGACTTGATTTTCTTTTCCAAGAACCTAAATGTACTTCGTAAATAGAATACGGTTTTGGTTCGCCGGCGGTTGCTTTACGCTGTTCCATCCATTCAGAATCATTCCATTCGTAACCTTCAATATCCCAAACTTTGGTTGCCGTAAGTGGCGGCGTTTCCCAATGTTTTGCATACAAATCACTTTTTTCTAAAATTCGATTTCCAACATTAGAAATAATTCTATATTTATAAGTTTCACCCTGTCCGATGTTCGGAATGAAAGTTTCCCAGATTCCTGAAGCATCGTAACGAGGATTCATTGGATGAGAATCTTTGTTCCAGCCGTTGAAATTTCCGATAACAGATATACTTTTTGCGTTTGGTGCCCAAACGGCAAAATATGTTCCTGTCACGCCATCAACTTCCATGATGTGACTACCTAACTTATCATAAAGTCGGTAGTGATTACCAGATTTAAAGAGGTGAATATCGAATTCAGTAAAACGTGTTATATGCTGCATATATAATTGATTTTTAGTGTTTTCTACAAAGTTAGATAAACGAAGTGTAATCTTGACACTTTGAATTAAAATATTATTGAGTTGAAATTAAATTTTATTAATATAAGGGCTAAATCCATTCTAAATTTTTCACTGTGTTTTCGTGTTCCGTTTCGCCCGTGTGTTTCGTTGCTTTAGGCTCGAATAGTACAATCCAAACTTCTTCTCCATCTGTTCGAGGTTTGTGTTCTATACCTTTGGGAATAATGAGTATTTCACCTGTTTTGGTATAAGTTGTTTTATCTCGAAAATCCACGATTAGGGTTCCCTTTCTGACCATGAATAATTCGTCTTCATTATCGTGACGATGCCAAACAAAATCCCCTTTTATTTTTGCCAATTTTATATATTGCCCATTCAGTTCACCGACGATTTTTGGCGTCCAATATGCTGTTATTAGTTCGAATTTTTCATCAATATTAAACTGTGAGATCATTTATTTAATTTTTGATAGGTAATATAAGAAATGAAAATTAAAGAAATGGGAGATTTATTTTGTTTTTATTTCAAAGGAACGGAATTTTGAATTCAATTTTTAACAATGCAAAAAACAAAAAAAGGCGATATCGTAAGATATCGCCTTTTGTACATACTCTTATATGTATTAATCTTTATTAATCTCGAATGACACCCATTGGCATATTAACATCGTAACTCCCACTAATTACAGGTGTTTGATAATTATTTGTGTAGAATTTTACATTTGCTTCTACGTATTCAAATAATTCATTAATAGTAACTAACCTGTCATCGTCTGCATCGGCACCACCTTTTAATCCACGAATCAAGAAGTGACTGAAAATACCTTGACGTAAACCATTATTTTCGATTGAAGTTTCTTCTGCTTTTGAAGACATCATCAAAACAGTTCCTCCTGATGAACGACTGAATGCATTATAATAAGTTTCGATAGCAGATTGAGCCGTTGTACTCTTTGCAGTTTGAAGACTGCCGGAGTGACAAGCATCAGCGATAACAATTTTTGATTTCGCTTGACTACTTTCTAAAACTTGAATGATTTCAGAATGTTCTAATTTATTATTATTTCCATCAAAATCAATCGGCAAAAACGCACCATTTAAGCCATGTCCAGAGAAGTAGAAGAAAATTACATCGTTAGGGCCTGCTTTCGCAAATGTTTTTGTAATATTATTTAAGATATTTTCTTTTGTTGCATCTTCATCTACCAAAACTCTGATTTGCTCATCTGCTAAAGCGCCACCTTCTGGACTTTTCAGAAATGCATACATTCTGTAAGCATCATCATCCGTATATTTTAGGCTTTTCATATGGCTATAACGAGCTACACCCACTAAAACGGCATAAACCTTAGGAAGAGAATTTACAGTAACAGCAGGTTTTGAATTACGCTTTGGAGTCGAACTTCCAATGAATGATCCAGCCTTCCAGAAACCTTTTTGGATACGACCATCAGC
>CAWVWD010000402.1:0-4578 GCA_963933585.1 uncultured Saprospiraceae bacterium | reverse complement strand
TTCCGAAAAGTCCAAAACCTCCTCATATTCTTTTTTGAATTTTGCCATTTCTCTCAAAGTTTTAGATTCATCCCAATCCAATAATTCGCCCATCATTTCTGCCAAAATAGGGTAGAGGTTGCCTAATTCTTGGCGTTGAAAATACAAACGTCCCGTTCTTCTAATTAAGTAATCACAAAGGCTAATACTCATTTCATGATGAATAGCATACCATAATTCTGCCTTATGAATACGTAATTCTGGATCTTGAATTTCTTGATGTAATTCAAATGCTTTTTCGATGATAATATCAGTATTTGTTCCGTATTTATGTACCAAATGTTTGATATACATACCGGGAACTTTTATCTGTGTGACCTCGCCACTTCTGCGAATGATAAACTGCTCGACTTCTTCTTGTGTTTCAAAATTTCCACCGCTCAGGCGCATATTTAAAGTCTGACAATCTTTTAGATTTTGATAAGTATCCTCTTCCGATTTTAATTGTTTGACGACTAAATTCACGATGCGTTCCGCCATTTTTCGATAACCCGTCAGTTTCCCACCAGCGATAGATAACAAGCCGCTCGAAGCCTCAAAAATCTCATCTTTTCGAGATAATTCCGATGGCGATTTTCCATCTTCATGAATCAATGGACGTAAACCCGCCCAAGTTGAAACTACATCTTCTGAACGTAGATTTGCTTCGGGAAACATTTTATTAATCGCATTTAAAGTATAATCAATATCCGATTGAGTTGTTGTCGGTCGACCGATTTCACCATTATAATTCGTATCCGTTGTACCAACATAAGTGACACCTTCCCGAGGAATCGCAAAAATCATTCGACCGTCTTCCACATCAAAATAGACCGCTTGCTGAATCGGTAATTTGTCGTATGGAAAAACGATATGAACCCCTTTTGTCAAATGTAACCGCTTTCGCTGAATGCCATCCGTATCTTTCGCTCGCAATGTATCAACCCAAGGCCCAGCAGCATTCACGATTTTTTTTGCTCGAATCGTCAAATTTTTTCCGCTGATATGGTCTTTTACAATCGCACCAACTACCTTTTTATTTTCATAAACATATTCCACAACTTCCGTATAATTCACACAGTTTGCACCATGTTGAATCGCAGATTTTATATTTTCAATTGTCAATCGGGCATCGTCCGTTCTATATTCGTAATACAATCCGCCACCATTTAAAATATCCTTTCGAAGCATCGGTTCAGCATCCATCGTTTCGGTTTTATTCAGCATTCTCCGGCGTTCATTATTCTTGACACCGGCTAATAAATCATACACCCAAAGTCCAATTGAACTCATCGTTTGTCCCAACGAGCCACCTTCCACGATTGGCAAAAGCATTTTTTCTGGAATTACAATATGTCTTGCATTTCGATGTACGATTGCGCGTTCCATCCCAACTTCACGCACCAAAGCGATTTCAAATTGCTTCAAATATCGCAATCCTCCATGAACTAATTTCGTAGAACGGCTACTTGTCCCCCACGCAAAATCGTGTTTTTCTACTAATCCAACTTTTAAGCCACGAGATGCTGCATCTAATGCAATTCCTGCTCCTGTTATTCCGCCACCAACTACCAAAAGGTCTTGTTCGGTAGCAGCCATTTCCTCTAAATTTGTTTGACGATGTAATGCTGAAAAATTTCTCACGGTTCTATTTTTTTAATACGACAGATGACTTGTTCCGAAACTTCGGGATTTTTTACTCGTGTTATTTTTACTAAATACGTTTAAACGTACGAATTGTTAAAAAATATGTCTGTTTTCTCAAATTTATTTTCCATCAATAATAATGGACTTCAATTTAAAGATGCGCTTTTTTTAAGGCTGTAATGAGTACGATAAAGTAGCACTAAGCTTCAGCTCGGTAGTCAAATATTTATGGAATATAAACTAGAATCTAATGATAGTTTTGTACACAATAGTTAAAATAACCATGATTTATTAATAAAAATAATGAAAGTCAGAATACGAAAACCTATGAAAAATGTTGTGTTTTATTGAAATTTGTTAGTTTTGCATTTAGACCGATAATAATTTCACAATAAAGTGATATACTTTTTGTTAATTGTGAAAAAATTGGTTTTGTCAAAACAAATATGATTATTTGGTTTATTAATATTAAAACAAATAATATTCTTAATTAAATAAAATAACCAAAAAAAATTATTAATTGATGGAGCAACATCAGCCGAAAACATTATTTGACAAGATTTGGGAAGCACACGTTGTCGAACGAAAAAAGGGTTTTCCCGACTTATTTTACATTGATAGACATTTCATCCACGAAGTAACTTCACCTCAAGCTTTCGATGGTTTGAAGGAAAGAGGCGTTTCTGTTGCTAATGTTAATCGTACGATTGCAACTTGTGACCATAATGTTCCTACGCTCAATCAGCATTTACCAATTCAAGAAATGCTATCAAGATTCCAAGTAGAAAAACTACGAGAAAATTGTAAAGCGTTCGGAATTGAACTTTATGATTTAGGACATGAGAACCAAGGAATTGTCCATGTTATTGGACCTGAAAATGGTTTTACATTGCCAGGAACGACGATTGTTTGTGGGGATTCACACACTTCTACACACGGTGCTTTGGGAGCGATTGCGTTTGGAATTGGCACAAGTCAAGTCGAGCAAGTTTTAGCAACACAATGTTTGCTATTGGATAAACCGAAAACGATGAAAATCGAAATTAACGGGGAACTGTCGAAAGGCGTTTTGTCGAAAGACATCATATTATATATTATTTCTCAAATTTCTGCATCCGGTGGAACAGGTTATTTCGTAGAATATTCGGGTTCAGCGATTCGCTCGCTTTCGATGGAAGCACGAATGACGATTTGTAATATGAGTATTGAAATGGGTGCAAGAGGCGGAATGATTGCTCCGGACGAGGTGACTTTTGATTACGTAGAAGGCAGGCCATTTTCTCCAAAAGGTGAAGATTGGGATAAGGCTTTGGCATATTGGAAAACACTTCCGACAGACGAAGGTGCGACTTATGACGAAGCATACGTTTTCGATGCTGCGGACATTGAACCATGGATTACCTACGGCACAAACCCAGGAATGGGAATGGGCGTTTCTCGAAATATTCCAAAAACTGCTGCTGGGGCTTCTTCGAAAGATATGACGAAAGCGTTGGCTTACATGGATTTGGAAGCAGAACAAAAGTTGGCAGGTAAAAAAATCGATTATGTTTTTATTGGAAGTTGCACGAATTCTCGAATCGAAGATTTGCGTTTGGTCGCTGATTTTGTAAAAGGAAAAACGAAAGCAGCCGACGTAAATGTTTGGATTGTTCCAGGTTCTAATAAGGTATTGGCGAAAGCTAAATCAGAAGGTTTAGATAAGGTTTTTGAAAGTGCAGGTTTTCAATTGCGTCAGCCAGGATGTTCGGCTTGCTTGGGAATGAATGAGGACAAAGTTCCCGCTGGAAAATATTGCGTGTCGACTTCTAATCGAAATTTTGAAGGTCGTCAAGGTCCTGGTTCAAGGACTTTTTTGGCAAGCCCGTTGACGGCTGCTGTGGCAGCGATCACTGGGGAGATTACAGATGTGAGGGCGTATTTGTAGATTTTAGATTTTAATAAAATAAATCACAAAATTAAAAACTAAAAATTTCCGTCATTGCGGTGAATGCCGCAATCTTATGTAGGCAACGGAACAAAATTCGAATAAACTCGAAAATCAAATTGGTAACTTTCTGAATATTGAGCCTTTGCAGTAAACGGATTGCGGCATGTACTGCAATAACGGTCTTTTTAAATTTTTTTAAATTGTGAATAATAATAATAAGCATGAAAATAAACACCATCAATTCGACAGCAGTTCCTGTTCGAATGGATAATATAGATACCGACCAAATTATTCCTGCTCGTTTCCTAAAAGCAACGACACGAGAAGGTTTTGGTGATAATCTTTTTAGAGATTGGCGTTATGATAAAAATAACGAACCGATTGCAGGTTTCATCTTAAATGATGATACGTATTCGGGTGAAGTACTGGTTGCTGGCAAGAATTTTGGCTGTGGTTCGAGTCGAGAACATGCTGCTTGGGCAATTGCAGATTATGGTTTTCGAGTCGTGATTTCAAGTTTTTTTGCAGATATCTTCAAAGGTAATGCATTGAATAATTTCATTTTGCCTATTCAGGTCTCGGATGAATTATTAAATGAAATTTTTGACGCGATTGAAGCGAATCCGAAAACGGAAATTAAAGTCAATTTGCCGAATCAAACGATTGAAGTCGTTGGAACAGATTTGAAAGCTGATTTTGAGATTGATGATTACAAAAAAATGTGTTTGCTGAATGGCTATAATGATATTGATTATATCATTAGTAAAGAGGAAGCGGTGAAAGGATTTGAAGGGAAGCGTGCTTATTCGTATTTGTAAATACACAAAATCAAAAAAACTAACACAAATCCGTCATTCCGACGTAGGTCGGAATCTCCTAAGTATTAAAGTACACAACTTATAAAAGTACAAATCTAAAAAATTGGAACTTTACAAAAATTGAGTTTTAAATGTTTAGTAGATTCCGACCTCCGTCGGAATGAC
>CAWVWD010000401.1:0-4591 GCA_963933585.1 uncultured Saprospiraceae bacterium | reverse complement strand
AATATCGCTTGTTTAGTACGCCTGACGCCGGTCATGGTGGATTTCCTGGTTATCATTTTGTCGTTTTATTAGTGGGTTGCTTCCCAACCTCTATTTTCGCTATTCGTGCTTTTTTTAAGGTTACTAATACCGATAAAAACGAATTAAAACCACATCAAAAAGATTTTGTCAAATGGATGAAAATTCTGTTTTGGGTTGTTTTAATTTTATTTACGATTGTCAAGTCAAAAATCGTTCATTACTCTTCGATGGCGTATTTCCCGTTGACATTTTTGGCGGCTTATATAATTGATAGTTTATTGGAAAATAAAATCGAATTCAATCGTTGGATGCGATTTGGGGTGATAAGTTTGGGTGGAATTTTCGTTTTAGCATTGATTGCGGCTCCTTTTGTTGGACAGAATATTGAGATTTTAGAACCCTTATTATCAAAAGATCCTTTTGCTGCAGCAAATATTCAAGCCGATATTCATTGGTCGGGATGGGAAATTATTCCGGGCTTATTTTTATTATCCTTATTAATCGCCTTTTTCGTTTTGTACAAACGACGAAAAAACATCGCTTTTCAAACGCTTTTCATCGGAATCGGAATTTTCTGTATGCTGACGTTGACTTTCTTTATCAATAGAATCGAGGGCATTTCTCAAAACGCTGCGATTACATTTTACGAAAGTAAAGCAAACGAAAACGCTTTGATTTTTACTTACGGCTACAAAAGTTACGCACATCTTTTCTACGGCGAAAAACGTCCGTTACATTCTGAAATCGAAAATAAATTCATCGAAACCAATCAAATCAATCCGTTAGCACGAGTAAATGATGTGAATGCGTTAAAAGAATTTCCTGCTGAAACGACTATTTATGTCGTTGCTAAAATCCATAAAGCGAAAGATTTAGAAGCAGTTGAATGGTTGGAGAAATTGGAAAGTAAGAATGGATTCGTATTTTTTAGGCGGAAGTAAATTTTTTCTCCCGCAGATTTTTGCAGATTCTTCCGAACAATTGGAAAAAACGAATTCAAAAATTAAATAGAACCCGTCATTCCGACGCAGGTCGGAATCTCCTGTAGGCAACAGCACTCAACTTTAAAAAACTTGTATCTCTTGCGTTTGGGAGATTCCGACCTTTGTCGGAATGACGGTTTTCATTTAGTTTTTAGATTGGATAATCCAATGATTAAAAATTAACCATTGTTAATGAATCCTTAATTTTAATCGAATAAAAATCTGATTTAGCCGAACTAAATCGTCCTTTTTCCAAAATTGCTGCATCTTACAGGCATCAAAAAAACACAGAAGAAATAAAAATTAATACCATAGAAAACATTTCATTTTTATTAATTCACTGCTTTTTTCGGTGCATAAGAGTAAACTAAATATTGCAAAATCCTTCAAATGAAAGAACTATTTGATTTCGCATTTTCGCCTCCTGTGATCACCTACTCCATTTTATTAATGGTTTTCTTATTGTATTGGATGACAGTCATTATTGGTGTTTTTGATTTCAGTTCTTTAGATTTCGATATCGACATTGATGCGGACGTGGATATGGACGTAGATGTAGATTTGGACGCAGATACAGACGTTGACGCAAGTGGCAGTGGAAATATTGCTTTAGCGATTTTAGGCTTTTTTAATTTTGGAAAAGTGCCGTTTATGGTCGTTATGTCTATCGTTTCATTGAGTCTTTGGACGATTGCTATTTTGGTGAATTATTACTTTAGCGATGGTTCGATTTTATTTTCAATCGCGTTGATTCCTCCGAATTTATTAGCGAGTTTGATTATTGCAAAAATTATTACGACACCTTTAGTACCGTTGTTTGCTTCCATCAGTAAAGACGAAGCAAAACCAATTGATTTTATCGGATTATTAGGCGAAATCGTTTTAGAAACTTCCAATAATCGAATGGGACAAATCGAGGTTCGACACGAAAAAAGTATTTTGACTTTAAGTGTAAAAGCGATGGAGGAACACGATGGTTTGATTAAGCGAGGAACAGAAGTCGTGATTGCAAATCATAATAAAGATAAAACATTGTTTTTTGTTCGACCTGCAAGTTTTTGAGTTTTTTGTTACTAAAAATCAACGTCAACGCACAAAATTAAAAACCTAATAATATCTATCATACCGACAAAGGTCGATATTTCTTGAACGTAAGGACTCAATTTTCAAAAAGTTACCAATTAAAAAAAGGAAGATTCGGATTTTGTGCCGTTGCCTTCGGGAGGTACCGACCTGCGTCTATATGGCGAGCTTTAGTGAAATTTTAGATTAGTACATTAAAATCAATCAAATATTCAATTAAAAATCATTTTGTAATTTATTAAATAAAAGTATAACCTATGTTTGACAATGTGTTTATAGTAGTTGGTGTCGTCATCGCCGTAATTGCTTTTGGCTTGATTATCTTGTTTGTTTCCATGTATAAAAAAGTACCTCAAGGTAAAGCCATGGTGAAGACGGGTCTTGGCGGCTTGAAGGTTTCGTTTAATGGAATGTTCATCGTTCCTGTGATTCATAAATTGGAAATCATGGATATTTCTGTGAAGAAAATTGAGATTCAGCGATTGGGAAAAGATGGTTTGATTTGTAAAGATAATATGCGTGCAGATATAAAAGTCGCCTTCTTTATTCGTGTAAATTCAGAAGTCAATTCTGTCGAAAAAGTAGCTCAAACAATTGGTACGGAGCGAGCTTCGGAAGTTTCCACTTTAAATACTTTATTCGAAGCGAAGTTTTCGGAAGCGTTAAAAACGGTTGGTAAAAAGTTTGATTTTATTGATCTTTACGATAGTCGCTCTAAATTTAAAAGTCAAATCTTAGAAGAAATCGGAAAGGATTTGAATGGTTATGTTTTAGATGATTGTGCGATTGATTATTTGGAACAAACTGATATTCAGCATTTGAAAGCGAATAATATTTTGGATTCGGAGGGTATCAAAAAGATTACTGAATTGACGGCTGCACAAAATATGTTGGCAAACAAAATCCGTCGGGAAGAGGAAAAAACGATTACGGAACAAAACGTGGAAGCGAAGGAAGCTATCTTGGAATTGAACCGTCAATTGGCAGAAAAAGAAGCTCGTCAAAAACGGGAAATTGCAAATATTGAAGCTCGGGAAGAAGCCGAAATTCAGAAAGTAAATGAGGAAGAGCGTTTGAAATCTGAAAATGCAAAGATTCGTACAGAGGAAGAGTTAGGCATTGCAAATGCGAATAAAGAACGTCAAATTATCGTAGCGGTTAAGAATAAAGAACGTACCGAAGCGGTGGAACATGAGCGTGTGGATAAAGACCGTCAGTTGGAAATTAACGAGAAAGAACGCATTGTGACATTGGCTCAAATTGAAAAAGAAAAGGCGATTGAAGAAGAACGTAAACACATTCAAGAGATTATTAGTGAGCGTGTTGCCGTGGATAAAAAGGTAACGGAAGAAGAGGAGAAAATCAAGGATTTGAAAGCCTTATCAGAAGCCGAACGTTCTAAAAATGTAGCCTTAATCAACGCATCAGAGGAAGGAGAAAGCTTAATTATCAGAACCACAACACGAGCAGAAGCCGACAAATTAGCCGCAGAAGTGAATGCTCAAAAAATGATGATTGATGCGAAAGCAAAACAAGAAGCCGCATCAAAAGAAGCAGAAGCAAGAAAGATTCACGCAGAAGCATTAGCCGCAGAAGAAGCAACTATCGGATTGGCGGAAGCTCAAGTGATCGAAGCAAAAGCAAAAGCGAAAGAAAAGGATGGAAGCGTCGATGCAATTGTTTTAGAAAGAACATTGGCAGCCGAAGCAAAAGGTATCGAGTTGAAGGCAGAAGCGAAACGCAAAGAGGGTTTGATGGAAGCCGAAGTATTTGAAAAACAAGTATTAGCGGAAGCAAAAGGCATCGAGCAGAAAGGTTTGGCAGAAGCATTGACGGTTCAAAAATTAGGATTGGCGGAAGCCGAAGTCATGCACCAAAAAGTATTGGCAGAAGCAAAAGGCATCGAAGAAAAAGGTTTGGCAGAAGCGAAATCTGTGGCTGAAAAAGCGAAAGCTATGCAAGAATTGAACGAAGTCGGCAAAGATCACGAAGAGTTCAAATTACGTTTGCAGCAACAAACCGAAATTCAATTGGCGAAGATCGGAATTCAGCAGCACATCGCAGAAGCTCAAGCGAAAATCATGGCAGAAGCATTTAAGTCTGCAAATATTCAAATCGTTGGTGGCGAACAGCAGTTCTTCGATAGCGTAATGAGTGCGATGAGTCAAAGTAAATTTGTCGATACTTTAGTCGATAACAGCGACAACTTGACAGCTCTAAAAACGGCAATGTTAGGCGATGGCGAAAACAACGGCAACTTGATGGAACGCATCAAAGGTTTCGTTTCTAAAACAGGCATGACAAGCGATGATGTTCGTAATTTAACGATGTCGAATTTGTTGATGCAGTTGTCGCAAAAGGCAAATGACGCTGATAAAAGTATGATTTCTACTTTGATGAACACGGTGAAAGCGATTGGGATAGGTGGAAAGAATGCGGGTGATTTGTTGTAAGATAATGGATTGTTGTAAGGCAAGGGCATGCCCTTGCTCTACGTTTATGAA
>CAWVWD010000400.1:0-4593 GCA_963933585.1 uncultured Saprospiraceae bacterium | reverse complement strand
ACGGCTATTGTTGGACCATCGGGGTCGGGGAAATCTACTTTATTGAATATTATTGGAGGTTTGGATAATCCATCTGAAGGTTCAATTAATATTGGTGGACAAGATATTTCAACGCTATCAGATGGCAAACTAATCGACTTTCGGCGTAATAATATCGGTTTTGTTTTCCAATCTTATAACCTTATTCCGGTGCTTACCGCAAAGGAAAATGTGGAATTCGTGATGTTGTTACAAGGTCGCTCTAAAGCAGAAATGGATGCGAGAACATCAGAATTATTGCAAGCGGTAGGAATTCCTGAAAAAGCAGGAAAGCGACCATCACAACTTTCAGGCGGACAGCAGCAACGTGTGGCAGTTGCTCGTGCGTTGGCTTCTAAACCAAAATTTGTTCTTGCTGATGAACCGACCGCGAATTTAGATTCAAAATCTACTTCTGACCTCTTGGATGTCATGGCAAAATTGAATAAAGAAGAGAATATTACTTTCGTATTCTCTACTCATGACCAACGAGTTGTGGATAGAGCAAGACGTGTGATTACTTTGGTAGATGGTAAAATTGAATCGGACGAAAAACGGTAACGGACGCTTTACTCACTTGACGGTTTTGTGTGGCGTTTATTAAAACAACCTTGAAAAGGTTGAATATGAATAACCATCGGTTGTACCGATGGAAAACAGCACTGCTTTATGAGAAAACATATATTTTTATTCCTCCTTTTTTTTGTTCCAATGCTCGCCTTTGGACAAGTCGAAGAAGAACCTTTAGAGGAGGAGATAGAGATAGAGATATTGGAAGATACGGTGATCAAACCGAAGATGGAGATTTACGAAGTGGAGGAAATAGAGACGGAGGAAATAGCAGAAGTGCAGCAAAAAAGATGGACATTGAATGGTTATATTAAGGACTTGCGGACAGCGATAATTGATACCTCAAATAATGTTTTTATTTTAAATAATCAAATTCATAACCGTATTAATTTCGATTACTATTTTAATGAAAAATGGACTTTTAAAGCAGATTTACGGACGCAAATTTTTTATGGAACATTAGTGAATATGGGAAATCCGCTTCAACCTTTTAGCGAAGGAATTGATGGAGCGAATGACGATGTGTTGGATTTATCTTGGTTGATTTCGGATAATCCGACTTTCACGGTATACACGATGCTCGACCGTTTGTATTTGGACTATACCAATGAAAAATTGAATGTTCGAGTTGGACGACAACGGATAAATTGGGGTATTAATACGATTTGGAATCCACATGATATTTTTAATGCTTTTTCGTATTTTGACTTTGATTATGAAGAGCGACTTGGTTCTGATGCCGTTCGAGTAACCTATTATACTGGAGCGACTTCAAGTGTAGAGTTTGCGATGAAAGCGTTTGAAAATACGGATGAAATCGTGGCGGGAGGTTTATGGAAACTCAATAAGTGGAACTATGATTTTCAAATTTTGGGCGGCATTTATAATAAGGATATTGTAGCTGGTTTAGGTTGGGCAGGTGATATTAAAGGCATTGGCTTTAAAGGGGAAACGGCCATTTTTCAAGGTTATGATACGGCTTCAACGGCTTTTGCAGGAACGGTTGCATTTGATTATGCTTTTGATAATTCAATGTATGCAAGTATTGGTTTTTTGTATAATTCATTAGGAACGACGGAATCGGCAGCAGCGAATTTATTGGCATTAAATATTACGGCAAAAAACCTTTTTCCGTATAAATATACAGTAGTTACAGTAGTTTCCTATCCTTTTAATCCATCATTATCTGGCACATTATCAATAATTTATAGTCCGAGTGATGATCAATTATTATTCATCAACCCGACGATAACGTATTCGATTAAGGATAATTGGGATATTGATTTGATTGGTCAATTGGCGAGTACGAAATATAATAATGGCGAGAATTATGGACTTTTGATGAAGTCTGTATTCCTACGTATGAAGTGGAGCTTTTAGTAGGGTATAATTTAGACGCTTGACAAATCGAGTACCGCTCTGATGAGATAGAAATACCAATAAAACAGACAATACACCGATTTTTTCGGGATTTAAACGGTGTTATTTTTAGAACATTAGAAAAATAGCCTTAATCTCAGTAAGAAAGGAAAATTATCAACTATTGCAAATAAATACATAGGTGATTTGACAGAATTAACCAACTATCAAAATACACTCTCTTTTCGGTCTACTTCTTTAGAAAAACATTGCGTAAATTAGATATGCGCTCACTATCTGTATTATATAATAAAAAAATAGCTTCGCTTTAATTGGCCATTTAATCATATTATATTACTTAGGAACGATAAAAATATATTATGAAATATCTCATTTAAGAATACTAATTAGTAATATTTTTTGAATAATTTTCCAAATTATAATATGTTTTTTGTGCGCTTTTGATAAAAAAAAAGGAAAAAAGACATTATATTGCAAAATATTAATCACTCATAATTAAAAAAAAACGGTACAATGATAAAAAAAATTAAATTATCTGTAATTGCATTAACGTTACTATTTTTTGGTTTAAATCCGTCAATCTGTGAAGCTGCATTCACGTCTAATCCTGATAAACTTCAAGACTTTATTACAAATACGGATTATGAAGATTTAACACAAGAGAATTTTGAGGCTATTTTAGGACGAAAATTAACTTTAAAAGAGCGAGTAGGCTTAAAGGTCGTAAAAAATAGAATGGCGAAACAGCAAAAAGAGGGAGTAAGTAATGAAGGCGATACAGGAAAGACTCAGATCGTTGCTTTATTACTTTGTATTTTTCTTGGAGCATTAGGTATTCACAGATTCTATTTAGGTTATAACGGTTGGGGAATTATCTATTTATTAACAGGTGGAATTCTTGGAATCGGTTGGTTAATTGATATAATCTTATTGATTATTCCTGGTGGCTTAACACCAAAAGGTCCTGGAGGATATTAAAAAAGAGCGAAAATAAATTTCAAGATTAATTGATAAAAAATCGATAATTTTGATTCAGAATTATTTTCAGAAATAGGATAGAAGCAGAAATACCTTTTAGGTGTTTCTGCTTTTTTGATTAATCTAAGTGCCAAATTGAAAATGAGTGGTTTGAATACCAATTAAATATTCTTAAACTATTAATATCAGATCAAAAACCATTTTATATAATCTCTTCCACAAAAATATCGTTACTACTTGAAATTAATCTATAAATGATTTTTATCAACTTATTTGTGCGATTATTAAAAACACATGTAGAATAATAAGATGTTTTAAAGTTCAATTTTAATGCAACTAAACGGTTCGTAGTGTCGTAGATTTTAATTGAAAAAACAACTACAATAAATAATACTATTTTATTATTTATGATTACCAATCAATTTTGGTCGTCAGAATAACTTTTTGAATCACAAAAACTGAGAGAAATGAATCATCTTTTACGTCAATTATTATATCGTATCATCATGCCCTTTGTGTACCTACAGCACACCTTTCAAAAAAAATATTCTCCGAATTATTTGTATCTAGATGTAAAGTCTAATAGACTTGAAAATACACACCACATTAATACTTACCGAAGTCATAAAACACCTGATTATTTTTAGCTTTGCAAGCATTTTTTTTTGTAAAGTCGTTTTTGGATGATATGCTAACTATGATTTATTATTTCATATTTGGAAAATTTATGTGTCTTTTATCTTAAATAATAATTGAAATTAATATTATTCAAGATAAAAGATATCGTAAAATGTCGTTGGCAAATGATTGAATAATCAATAGTTATTATTCTTTTTATTAATATGAAAAGGATTCAAAGCTATTGTAGTCATTGACTTTTGGATTTGATTTTTTTCATCTTAGGGGTATCTACGACGTAGGTGATTAAACACTACAAATAGTTATAGCCTTAGGAAATCGGAAGAGGGGACTTATCAAATTCGATTATTCTTAATAATTAGAAAGGAAGTTATAAATGCATTTTAGTGTGAATTAAGATTAGAAATCTTCTATTTCTTAATTCTAATAAAATGCTTTTAATAAATATTCACCTATGAAAAGTATTTTACTCACTTTCGTAATGTTAGTGTTAATCTTGTCGTCTGTTGATGCTCAAGACCCGGCATTCTCTCAGTTTTATGCAAATAAATTGTATCTAAACCCAGCATTCGCAGGTTCACAAGAAGGTTTAACATTATCTACGGCTTATCGAAATCAATGGAGTTACGTTCCGGGAGGTTTCAATACTTATGCCGTTTCGGCAGATATTCAAGAACCTTATATCAATAGTGCTTTTGGTTTTTTGGCTTCAAAAGATATTGAAGGAGAAGGCTTATTAACGACAACTAATGTGGGATTCGTTTACGGTTATATTTTGAAAATCAACAAAACTGCGAATATTCACGTAGGAATTAAAACCAGTTTTGCTCAAAAAACAGTGGATTGGACTCGCTTCACTTTTACAGATCAGTTAGATCCAATTTTAGGAATTGTTCGTCCAACGACTGCGGCACCAATTATCCAAAATAAACGATATGCAGATTTTGATGCAGGAATGGTTGCCCGTTTTCAGTCGAAACTTTTCGGTCGAGATGCTCATAATAATAT
>CAWVWD010000399.1:0-4600 GCA_963933585.1 uncultured Saprospiraceae bacterium | reverse complement strand
TATAAATTAAAAGTTGGCTCTTATCTGAATTTAGTGGATATTATCTTGCAAGGTCTTTTTTAGTCGAGTAAATCTTCATTATAATTACAATGACAAAACTTTATAAGTCACCCACTAAATTCATTCAAGAACCTAAGAATTTCAAAGATAATAGTTTTGATAAATAACGTATTGATTTTATTTCTGACCAGGCTAGAGCTTGATTTTACACAAAGACCCGTTACCAAATATAGGAATTTGATAGCGGGTTTGTATTAATTATATTTTAAGCTCTTAATTATAATTAAATACTTGCTTCTACGCTAAAGTTAGTCGGACAGCCTGATTTTGATGAACGACAACTGGTTACACTCATTAAAAAGCTTAATACGATAGCGGCAACGATAATTCTTCCTGAAATTTTCATACTTTATTTTGTTTAAATTAAGTGATTATTTTTTCGTGTAAACGTGTCTAACTTACTTTTACTGCTTCACTCCAGTCAATCACATCCGCCGAGAAACTTGGACAGTTGCAACCACGTTTTTTCTTAGATTTTTTTCCTTTTTTATAACCTCGGCTCGAAGCACAGCTTGTTAGGGAAACTGCGAAACTGAAAACTAAGGCGATAAGTAATAATTTTTTGATATTTTTCATTTGAATCTAACTATTTTCATTTGTAATGATTAGCAATTTTTGAAATTACTAACTATCTTCAAGGTACTTAAACGTAATAATAAGTACAATCGTCTTTCAAAAACGTTCATTAATCATAAATAAGTATTAAACTTTGACGATAACTACAAAAAAAAATGGCGAGGGAATTAATAATAACCAAAAACTAGCGACTAAGACGAAACGAGTTCTAGTCGCTCCGCTGAACTGGGGATTAGGTCATGCGACTCGCTGTATGCCGATTATTAATGAATTATTGCGACAAGATATTGAAGTGATTATTGCTTCGGATGGAACGGCTTTGGAGTTATTGAAAAAGGAATATCCGACTTTGAAATATTTGAAATTACCAGCTTATAAGGTGACTTATGGTTTGGGAAATATGGTTTGGAATATTGGCAAACAAATCCCGAAAATAGGTTTTGCGATTTTGAGTGAATGGTTCGTATTACAACGATTGATAAAAAAATATGATATAGATGTCGTGATTTCAGATAATCGTTACGGTTGTTGGTCGTGGAAAATTCCGACGATTATAATGACGCATCAGGTCAATATTAAAATTCCGATTCGTTGGTTAGAAAGTATTGTTAATGTTTCTAATCATCTGGCGTTGCGTTTTTTTGATACTATTTGGATTCCTGACTTTCGGAATGAACCGAGTTTGGCTGGAGATTTATCACATGGTTTTTCATTGACGAAAGTCAAGTATATCGGTGTTTTGTCTCGAATGAAAAAAATGGAAGTGAAGCAAGATTTTGATATCGGAATTATCCTTTCTGGTCCTGAACCGCAACGAACCTTTCTGGAAGAAAAATTGGTAAAACAAATTGAATTTATTCATCAAAATATTGATAACGAAATCTCTTTTTTATTGGTAAAAGGGAAAACAGATTCGGAAGAATTCAAGCAAAGCGAAAACTTGGAAATTTATGGTTATTTGACGGCAGAAATCTTGAATAAAAAGATGATGGCTTGTGAAGTGATTGTCGCTCGTTCTGGTTATAGTACATTGATGGATTTGGTGAAAATGAATAAAAAAGTAGCTTTCATTCCAACTCCCGGACAAACCGAACAGGAATATTTAGTGAAAAATTTGGAAAATCAAGGAATTTATTGGAAATCGCAAAAGGATTTTGAATTAGAAGAAGTCATTGAGAAGATAGGCGATTTGAAGGAGTTGAAGATGGAAAATGTAGCGGATAATTTATTAAAAAATGTGATTTCGGAATTGATTACTTTCTTCTCGTAGCGTCTCACAAAGTAATACACAGTGTTTCACGGAGATAATGTTATTAATTATCAATTAACAAACCAAACGAATGAATATATTAACAATTGCATTGGCGACTTTACCAGGATTATTAATTGTGATTTATATTTATTATAAGGATATTCACGATAAAGAGCCGCATAAATATTTGATTTGGTGTTTCTTATTTGGTGCATTGAGTACTGTTCCTGCGATTTGGTTAGAACGTTGGGGGATGAGTTTGGGGTATGATGTATCGCCGGATATTGTTACGACATTTATTTTTGCCTTTATAGTTGTTGCTGGAAGTGAGGAATTGGTGAAGTATGTATTTTTACGAGGTTATATTTTTCCGAAAGAGGAGTTTAATGAACCGTTAGATGGGATCGTTTATGCGGTGATGATTGGGATGGGTTTTGCGACGACAGAAAATATTATGTATGCCACGAGTTATGGCCTACATACGACGATTATCCGAGCTTTTACGGCAGTTCCTGCTCATGCCGCCTTTGCAGTGATAATGGGCTATTATGTGGGTATAGCCAAGTTCACGGATGGAAATAGAATACGATATTTATTGCAAGGTTTCCTTGGTGCAGTGGCGTTACATGGTGCATATGACTTTTTTATTTTCCAAAAAAATTATCCGGCATTGACTGGTTTGACGATGGTTACGTTGATAATTGGAATCGTATTAAGTCGTAGAATGATTCGAATCCACCAAGAAATGTCACCTTTTAATACGGATGAAATTGCGGAAAGTAGAGCAGCAATTGAAGTTAGTAATGAGTTAGATTTTATTCCGGATGAGAATAAAAATCCGTATGCTCAAGATGAGAATGGTGAAGATGATGATAATTATTCGCTGTTGTAATTATTCTTAAAGCGTGACAAAAACGCGGAACACACCGATATTCACCAATTCTAAATTTCTAATATAATAACATTTCTAAACTGGGTTTCGTTAATCTTAATTGTATTTTACTCTTTTACAAATATTAGTGAAGCTCAAAGCTTTGAAGGAAAGTATTTTGGTCGTTATAATTATTGTCGGGCAATTTTGACTTTGGAAAATGATGGTCAATTTGAGTTTTTAATAGATGCGGATGATTGTACGCCAGATTACTTTTATATCGGAGAAGGACATTATTTTGTGGAGTGTGATAGCTTATTTTTGAAGTTTAATTATATTACCACCAAATGGAAAAAAGGCTCGAGAATATTGGATGAATACGACGATGAAAATCGAAATTACTTCAATGTGTGAATTACAATTTCATTACTTTCTTTTGAAAAAAGAGCATTGTTTGTCGTATGATATTAAAAACAAAATTGGCGTTTGGTGATGCGATTAATCCAGAAACTCAAGACGTTGTCCGTGTATTTTGGATGTTTGAATGGTATTAGAAGTATGATTTCTAATATTTAAGAATAATTGTATATCTGCTCCATTTATCTCGCCATAACCGGTATAAGAAAATTGTCCTGGAGCATCTGTTTGGAAAGGAATATCTACTTTGTTGTCATTGATTTTCGCATAAATTCCCAATTCTTCAATTAAAACTTGATTTCCATTTTTATAATCCTGTGTGAATGTCAATTCCAAATTATTCGTTATTGTTATATCTTTCCCGATGGTCGGATAAGTAGAAGTTCGCTCTAATTGGTACACACCAACAATATCAGCAGCTGTGTGATTTAAAACCAAATCGTCCATTTGACAACTTACCAAAAATGTTGTAACTGTTAATATTGCAAAAAATAATTGTTTCATCGCTTTGTTTTTTAATGTTTGTATCGTTCATAGTTATAACGTAAGTTCTTCCGAAATGTAACTTCTAAAATGAAAATTAGTGTTGAAAATGTATTTTGACTGATTTAACGTTAAGATTATAGTTCAATTTAAATTAAGAACGCTTGAAGTTTCAGGAAGTTAGCGGATAGAAAGTAGGTTATTTATAAGTTGGCAAAAATTATAGAAGCAGATTATTTCGCGAATGCTGATAATCCTGTAGTGAAATGGATGTTATTTAGAATTAGGGTTATATCGTCCGTTTATGCATATTAGTAAGTAAAAGTAGCGATTGAGAATAATTCGAGGAATAGAAACTAAGAAAAAATAAGCTATCGAGAAGTAGGATATTTATTGATTTTTAGGTCAATGAAAAACGAGCCGTTAGTGTAATAAAATTCAATTCGAATTAGTTTTAAACTTAGGAGTTTTGATTATTTCTTATTTTGAGCCTCCGATTATTACGTCATAAGTCGAATGATTAGAACTTTTAAAACAATCGAACAATGAAACTGTTTGTTTCTAGATTATTGGTAATAAAAATAATAAAATGGGAAAAATAGCAAAACAATACGAATTAACGGTTGAAGATATTGATAGAATTGTGGAAATGGCATGGGAAGATAGAACGTCTTTTGATGCGATTGAAATTCAGTTTGATGTACCGGAGAAGGATGTGATAAAGCTGATGCGAGAAGAGATGAAATTAAGCAGTTGGAAGATGTGGAGAGCGCGTGTACAGGGACGAGCGACAAAGCATGCGAAACGAAGAGGCGAAGATGTGGAACGATTCAAATGTAGTCGGCAGAAGTCAATTTCTAATAATAAGGTATCGAAGCGATAAGGATAAGGGCAAACGCATCAAAATAATGATTTCGATTTTGCGTTTTTTTTGGATTGGC
>CAWVWD010000398.1:0-4603 GCA_963933585.1 uncultured Saprospiraceae bacterium | reverse complement strand
TTCAAAATCAATTACCAATTTTCCGCCAATAGACGCATCAACCTGCGACAAAAGCGTAGTTGGAATCTGAATAAAATCCATACCTCGCTTAAATGTCGAAGCACAAAAACCACCCATATCTCCAATTACACCGCCACCCAAATTTATCGTCAAAGCATTACGGTTACCGGAGTTCGCCATCATTGTTTGCCAAATAATTTGACAAGTTTCAATGTTTTTGTGCAATTCGCCAGACGGAATTGAAATAATATTAAAATCAATATTTGGTAAGTTTGATATTAAAATTGGCAAACAATCTCGTGCCGTATGATCATCCACAATGACGAATATTTTTGGATATTTCTCCACATAGGATTGTAGTATTTTCCAACTATTCTCACCAACGTAAATATTATAATCGCTTAATTTTATAATTTCCATTTTATTGATTTTAAAGTTTAAAGCTGGACGACTAAACAAGATTATTACAAAAGTCGTCATAAAGGAAGTATAAACAAGTAAACTATCGATTATAGTAAAGTTGTTTTCTTCCAAGAAGTCTGTATAAATAATGACATAGCCGAGTTACGGACTTGTTTTTAAGTTTTTTAGAAGGCAGAAAAAGATATTAAAATTGATAGATTATTTCTTTCTGCTTTTCTAAGGGTCAAAATCTTAAAATTGCACCTGAAAGTTTACCCCTGAAATTTTCACAAAAGTCAGAAAGAAAATGGAAATGCTCAAATTATATTGGGAAAAGCCACAGATTTAAGATAATTAATAAGATTTTTAAAATTAAGGTTTTGAAGTGCGGAGGCAGATAAAGACAGCTGCCACATAAAAAAAGCCGAATCTCATAAGAGATTCGGCTTAAACGTATGTGTGTTATTTGTGTCTGATAGTGTTCATTCCGATTGCTCGGCATTTTCATAGTGTGTGTACTTATACTTAAGCAAGTTTGATGCTACGTTTTGGCATTGGGCAGGAAAGTGGATGAAGCGGAAATATGGTGGTCTGAAAGTATGATTTGAGTGATTTAACGTAAATAGGACTCTAAGCTTCTGCTTAGAAAAAAGCTAAAACGATAATAATAACGAAAGCTAAATCGTCACATTGATTGCCATCAAGTACATCCACATCAAGTTATTGGGAGGACATATTTATTAAAAAAAGTATCTTATTCTTATACTGAAATCAAATTGAAATAATATAATACTTTGTGATTGAAATTATTTTTTGCTTTTGATGAAAAGAAGCAAAAATCAATACTTTCAATCAAAAGTCACAATGCTATTTTGACGCGTTTGTCTTTACCTCCGTTAGGATAATATTTTTTTTGGGTTTTCTAATTTGCCATTTTGTCAAGAATTACTCGCAATACCGATTCACATATTGATTTACTTGAGGTACGCCCAAATGCAGAGCTGTTTGCCAATCGGCACAACCACCAGAATTATCCCCTAAATTATACTTCGCAAAACCACGGTTAAAATAAGCATGACCAGAATTTGGATTGATTGCTATAGCTTGATTTGCATCTTTTAATGCCGCATCGAATTGTTTTAATTTTAAATGAACGCCACTACGATTTAGTAATGCTTCTACATGATTTGGATGGTGATCTAATATTCGAGTGAAAGAATTAAAAGCGGCTTGATAACTATTAATTTCGATTTCCGAAAGTCCTTTTAAGAAATATGCTTGAGTGTGCGAAGGTTTATAAATTAAGGTTTTTTCAAAATCTATAATCGCACCATCAGGATTTCCAATTTTTGACTTTGCCAATCCTCGACTAAAATAGGCTTCTGCAAAAACAGGTTCGATGTCTAATGTCACTGTTAAATCGCCAATCGCATTTCCGTAATCTTGTAATTTCATTCTAGATAATGCACGATTATAATATAATGCAGGACTATTTGGTTGAATAGAAATCGCTGACGAAAAATCGGAAATGGCTTTGCTATGTTGATTCTCTATGGCTCGAACGCAACCTCGGTTGTAATATGCCATCGCATTATTGGCGTTTAGCTGAATCGCTCGGGTATAATCTGAAATTGCACCGGAATAATTTCTAATATCTGACTTTGATTTGCCAGAAACGATGAATTCATCGGAAGTTATTTGTGCAGAAAGTGAAACGCTAATTATTAATAAAAAAAGGTGAAATAAGACTTTATACATTTTGTTACTGGTTCAGTATTCGATTCTAAGGGAGTAGATTATTTATGACCCATTCCTTAAAGGAGTTTTTAGTTATTCGATATTTTAGGCTACTTTTTTGAAGGTATCAAAAACGTTATTTGAAATTTTTTAAAATCGATATTTTCGGCGAATCAATTGTTTCAGCACGAGGCCAAAATTCCAATCTTAAAATAGTAGCCATATTTCATATCTATCGGATTCCGAATAACGGAGTCACCATTTATAAATCCATCAATTCTCTCGCATTATTCATCGCTGCTTTTGATGGCGGATTCCCACTAAGCATGACCGCAATTTCGTTGATGCGTTCTTTTTTTTCTAGTAATTTTACAGCAGAAAGCGTCGTTTCGCCGGCGACATATTTATACACCAGATAGTGGTGATCTGCTCTTGCTGCGATTTGTGGTGTGTGTGTAATTGAAATAACCTGGTGACGATTCGCTAAATCTCGTAAAATGTGTCCCATTTTCAAGGCAACATCACCGGAAACTCCAGTATCAATTTCATCAAAAATTAAGGTCGGAAGTGTAATCGCATCAGCGACTAAAGACTTGGTACATAATGCTAATCTCGACATTTCTCCACCAGATGCCACATTGCGAATATAATCCAAACGAGAACCTTTATTTGCTGCAAACATAAATGCAATCATATCTGAGCCTGTTCGTACAAGATTCTTTGATGGTTTTAGTTCTATTTGCAAGCGAGCGTGTTTCATGTTGAGTTGTGTCAACATTTTATGAATTTCTTCTTGAAAGAAAGGAATTACTCCTTGACGACGTTGTGTTAAAACACCTGCTTTCTCTCGGAGTTCTTTGTCTTGTTTACTTATTATAATTTCCAACTTTTCCATTTCCCCGGTAGAGTTGGAATAGTTATCGACTTTTGATTGTAAATCATCTCGAATCTCTAAGAGTTCTTCAACCGAATTTACAAAATGTTTTTTTTGCAATTTATATAATAAATCCAAACGATCATTTATAATCTGAATACGTTCGTCATCATACTCTGTATCTTCTGCAATTGCACCAAATTCTGACGAAACATCTTGAATCTCAAGTATTAAACCGTCAAAGCGTTCTAATACTTTTTCTAATTTCGGATGATATTGAGAAACGGTAGAAATCTCGGTAGAAAAGTCTTGCAATTTGGAAACAATCGACTCGTCATCTTCACTTAATCCTTGGAAAGACTTATTTAAGGCTAATTTGATTCCTTCTGCATTGGTCAAAATATTGAGGTCTTGCTCCAATGTTCCCTGCTCGCTTTGTTCAAAATCTGCGGAATTTAACTCTTCCAATTGAAACTCAATGAAATCCATTTCTTGAGTTTGTTTTTGGTGTTCATTGGTCAAGCGTTGAAGTTGTCGTTTATTATCTTGGTACGCTTTGAAAATAATTTGGTAAGCGTCTAGATTTTTTTTGTTTTTAGCAATCGCATCAATCATTGCTAATTGAAAATCCTCAGAATGAACATCTAATGTATCGAACTGCTGGTGTAAATCTAATAACTGAGCGGTTAATTCCTTTAGAATTTCTAAACGAACTGGTGTATCATTAATGAAAGCACGAGATTTTCCAGAAGGAGAAATCTCCCGGCGAATCGTTAATTCGGTATCATAATCCAAATCCTTTTCTTCAAAATACGTTCTCAAGTCATAATGAAGAATATCGAAATGAGCTTCGATGACGCATTTTTTGCTTTGATTTTTAAGAATACGGATTTCTGCTCGGTTGCCCATAATTAGCCCTAGAGCACCTAAAATGATAGACTTTCCAGCACCAGTTTCCCCAGTGATGATGTTTAATTTTTCCGAAAAATTGATATCAACCTTATCAATGATTGCATAATTGCGAATGTGTAGCCGTTGAATCATAAGAACAAATAAATTTGAAACAGATTGTTTAAAACAATTAATTGGACAAAAATAAGATTTAATATGGAAAAATAGATTTTAAATTTAGAATGTATTTCGATTGTTACTTTAGAATGTGTTTTTGGATTCAAAAAATTGAACTCAAATTAAAGAATGCAAAGGTAATTAGAAGTGGTTTATTGATAAAAGCGGAATCTGAAGATTTCAATAATAAAAAAATTATTAAAATGTTAATTGAATAAAAAAAAATTAACTTAGAACTAGATTTGTATGAGTAAACTATTGATTTGTGAATTATTTTGGTTGTTTGACAATTTTTGTCCGTAGCGGCTGTCTTCAGCTGCCGTAAAGTCTTGAAACGGTCACGGCATCTGAAGACAGCCGCTACGGAAATCACAATTTACTTGAGTTCGGCAAAATTTATCAAAGAACCATTACTTTTAAATTGTTTTATTTTTCTGTTATGAAATTTATAATTTATAATTATCTGATAATCAGTGTTTTATAATTCTAAACAGTAAAATGCTAAATTGTTGATTATTAATA
>CAWVWD010000397.1:0-4615 GCA_963933585.1 uncultured Saprospiraceae bacterium | reverse complement strand
ACCTCGAAAACCATCATTAATTGCATCTTCATTTGGTGTAAAGGCATTTGGTAAATAGAATGAAAACTTCGGAGCAATATCTACTACTTTATATACTGTATCTTGACAACCACTTGGATGCGTTGCAATCAGCATAACAGAAGTTTGCCCTGTATCCAAAAAAGTATGCGTTGGATTTTGTTCAAACGACGTTGATTCCCCACCAAAATCCCATTGCCAAGCAATCGCATCTATAGATTGGTCGTTAAAATCCAATGTCGGATTTAGATTACTCGGAGGATTCGGACTATACGTGAAATCAGCGATTGGATTCGGATGCACAATAACCAAGTTTTCAAAGGTTTGTTCCCCAATACAACCAGTTGGAGACGTCACCACCAACGAAAGTGTATATTCGCCAACATTAGAATAAGTATGCGTCGGACTTGCGTCCAATGACGAATCGCCATCACCTAAAGTCCAGATTGTTTCGTAACCATTTATTGGATAAGAATTATTTTCTATCGTCACCGTAAACGGACTACAACCCTCATAAACTGGCTGTCCGATATAAATTACCGGTGCAGGAAACCAATCAATGGGTTGATATAAAGTATCCGTACAACCATTAAAATCTTCCACAAACAAACCGATATTATACGTGCCTGCATTGATATATTGATACACAACATTCGTATCAGTTGCAATATTTCCATCTGCCAAATCCCATGTCCAATATCGAATAGCCGTATCACCAGCAGTAGATAAACTCGTGAATTCCACAGGACCAATTTCACAAGAGTCAAACTCAATAGCGGCATTTGCTACTGGTGCTTCATAGATTGTAATTAAATCGGGGAAAGTATCGGTGGCCTCACAGTTCAATGGTGATTGAATATAGACCGAGACCGAATATACACCCGGGTTCTGATACGTATGTGTAGGTCCAGCGTCATTAGAAAAAGTGCCATCGCCCAAGTCCCACGTCGTGGTGTAACCTGTAATTGGATAGGAATTATTGATAAATTCAATATCTCCCGGTGCACAACCAACAAAGGAACTCGGCACAATATCAATAATCGGTGTTGGTGCCCAAACTAAGTTTTGTGCCAATGAATCGACACAGCCATTTTGGTCGGTGATGATAAGTTGAACGTCATAAGATCCAGCATCTAAATATTGATAAATAGGATCCAGTGTGTCTGCAAAACCAACTCCGTCATCAAAGTCCCATAAGTAATAGGCAATTGTATCAGAGGGATTGAAAGCAGCAGAGTTATCAAAAAATGCTACCGGTCCTATAATACATGAATCATACGTAAATGAAAAATCTACTATCGGAGGCGGATGAACTACTACGGTTATAAAGGCAGTATCTGTACATGCCGTACTTCCTGGGTTCACAACCAACATTCCTAGATAAGTATCGTAACCCGGAAAGGTTATGGTTGGACTGACCAATGGAGAAGAAAAAGACATTCCATTATTGAAATCAAAATTCCATTCATAACCATTGATAAACGAAGCTTGTCCACTTTGATTCAAAAAATCTATGATTGTATCTCCACAGTTTTCAAGGACATAGTCCCGAAAACCAGTTTTATAATCTTCCAGAATATCCGCTTGAATATTCACCGCACAAGCAGTTGCATTAAACTGAAAATCTCGCCGTAAGGTACTCAATAACATTCCATTCCGATATTCCTCTACACAAACACCCACTACATATTGTCCCGTGACAGTAGGCATTCCTGTAATGAAACCTGTCACTGGATTAATCGTAATCTGCGGACTTCCGCCCAGAGGATTCGTTGCGGAAAGCGGCGGAATAAAAGGAACCGTAGAATATGGCGGCGGCGTCGCTGGGCCAGGACCTGGATTACCTTGCTGAAAACCAGTATAAGGTGCACAAAATGAATAAACCAATGAATCACCTTCTGCATCAGTTGCACTATGATCTACATTTAATGGTTGATTCGTACAAATAACAATCGGTGGCAAGTTAGCAAACTGTGCACTTTGGTTACATGTGGTTTGTGCTAAATCTGAAATAAAGACGGTAAATGTTCCACCATGAGTATTCGGATTAAAAATATTGGTAATAGAAGAATTTCGACAACATCTCTGATAAGCGATGTGATAACCATTTGGGTTATAAGGCAAAGTTAGTGTCCTTTCGTAAATTGCTTCCTCTACACATAAGCCTGACGGTGGAATTACACATGGATTTCCTGTAGAAACAGGAAGATTATTCGGACCAACCGCAATTGGCACATAAACCGTATTGGAGCTACCATTGATTATAACTTGATTTCCATTTCCGTCAAATACACTGAAAGGAGCAGGATTATCAAATGGTGCCGCAGGATTCGCTTGACTTCTACAATCCCGGTAAACTTTCATGGAAATCTTATATTGATTGTTACCTAAGCACTCGTAGTACATTTCACCACCAACTAAATGCCAAGCATTGGCAGACGTTGCAGTGAATAACAGAAATAGAATAATTTGCGTTAAACGTATAAATTTTTTCAAAATAATACTTTTTACGTTTGTTAAACAATATGTGTTTAAATTTGTATTTTATACGGTATTGAAGTATAAAGAAATTATAAATTATTTAGTACTCTAATGTAGCATTATCAACTATTTTATAGAAAATAAATTTATTAACGCCACCTTACTAAAATATTTTAATACAAGATTTTTAGCCAATATAACGATAATGAGTATGGCTTTTTTGTTTGTATTTATACCAAAATACCTTAAAACGATTACACCTTAAATTTTAATCATCCATTATTCAAAATCATATGTTTTTAAACGATGAAATTCATTCAATAGTGTCCACCGTTCGCGAAGGTGGCCTTGTTCTTTATCCGACAGATACTGTTTGGGGAATCGGCTGTAATCCTTTTAACTCCACTGCGATTAGTAAACTATTCGGAATCAAACAGCAAAATAATAAAAAGAGTTTTATTCTTTTGGTGAACAATCAAGAGATGCTCAAAAAGTACGTTCCAAATATAGAACCTAAAATTCAAAACATTTTAGATTACCACACTCGTCCTGTAACCGTGATTTATGAACAAGTTCAACACCTTCCTGAATACTTATTCGCAAGGGACGGCTCAATTGCGATTCGTATTATTCAAGATAAGTTTTGCCAGCAATTAATATCTGAATTAGGAATCCCTTTGGTTTCCACTACTGCAAATATTGACACCGAACCTTCTCCTAAGGTTTATAGTGAAGTTTCACCGAAGATTATCCAACAAATGGATTATGTCGTACAATATCGTCAAAACGATAATACGAGAGAAAAGCCTTCTGTTATCATAAAATTAACCTCTAAAGAAGAACTAATTTTTATCCGGAAGTAGTCGGATTTCAATTTGCAGGTTTTCGCTCTGACGTAATCTTCTAATATCTTTTTCCTAATGTGTTTTTAATAACGTAATTTCCAACTACTTTATTCAACGTTGAAACGGAAAAATCGCAGCTTGTAATCCATAACTAGCAACTTCTATTGGGCTAAACGTAAAAATTAATGATTTGGTGAGTAAAACAATGAAATTCAGTTTAGTCTTGTTTGGTTGTTAAATTCAATTAGAAATCACTATTTTTGCGAAAATTAAGTTTATGTAAAACCGGTCAGGTCTTGAAGACCTAACCGGTTTTGTATGAATTTTCATTGCTAAAATTACAAAATAAACGATAAATAATGTTGTTTGACATAAAAGAGCATGAAAGAAAAATTTTTCAGCTCATTTCAGATACTGCTGCTGATTTAAATATGCCCGCTTATGTAGTTGGCGGTTACGTTCGAGATAGATTACTCGGACGAGCGTCCAAAGACATGGATATTGTGTGTATCGGAAGCGGTATTCAATTGGCAACTGCGATTGCTCGAAAGCTTCGTCCTCGTCCAAAAGTTACAACTTACAAACGCTTCGGAACAGCCATGCTAAAGCATAACGATTTGGAAGTGGAATTTGTGGGTGCTAGACTTGAATCTTATCGCTCGGATTCTCGAAAACCTATCGTGGAAAATGGTTCATTAGAAGATGATCAGAATCGTCGGGATTTTACCGTGAACGCTCTCGCCGTAAGCTTGAATGAACGGAATTATGGTGAAATTGTGGATCCTTTTGGTGGTCTATATCACCTGGAGGAAAAAATTCTTAAAACACCTTTAGCTCCGGATAAGACCTTTTCGGATGATCCGCTTCGAATGATGCGTGCGATTCGTTTTGCAACGCAATTGAATTTTGAGATCACACCAGAAACGTTGGATTCAATCGCTCGAAATAAAGAAAGAATTCGTATTGTTTCGATGGAACGTATTACGACTGAATTACAAAAAATTATTCAATCGCCAGTTCCTTCTATTGGTTTCAAGTTGTTATTCGATACCGGTTTGTTACAATTGATTTTTCCTGAAATGCAGCGTTTGTATGGCGTTGAAACTCGAAAAGGAAGAAGTCATAAGGATAATTTTTATCATACGTTACAAGTCTTAGATAATTTATCTCGAAATACAGACAATGTCTGGTTGCGTTGGGCTGCTATTTTGCATGATATTGCAAAACCGCCAACGAAGCGTTTTGATGATGAAGTCGGTTGGACATTTCAT
>CAWVWD010000396.1:0-4615 GCA_963933585.1 uncultured Saprospiraceae bacterium | reverse complement strand
CCGAATCAAAACGATGTGTATATTATTAATACAGAAACTGGAAAACGCAAACAAATTGCAACTCAAGTTCGTGGAAATGTGAAAATTTCTCCAAGTGGAAAATATCTAAGTTGGTACGAAAAGAATGATAGTTCATGGTACGTTTTTTCGATTGAAAATGAAAAATTATTCAATTTGAATAATACCGTTTCGGTGAATTTTTATGATGAAGAAAATGATGTTCCAGACGAGCCTTATGCTTACGGAGCAGCAGGATGGACGGAAAATGATAAGGCATTTTTAGTTTATGATGCGTATGATATTTGGTCATTTGAAATGAAGAAAAATGAGGCTGTTGCGATATGTTTGACGAAAGGACGAGCAGCAAATATTAAATTTCGAAATGTTCAGTTGGATTATGAAAATTCATTTTTACCGAATGAATTATTATTAAAGGCATTTGATAAAATAACAAAAGCAGCAGGTTTTTATAGTTTTAATCTTAAAAAATCAACGACTGAAAAATTAATCATGGAAGATTATGCTTTCAATCGTCCAACAAAAGCTAAAAATGCGAATCAAATTATTTTTACCAAAGAAACCTTCCAAATTTTTCCTGATTTATATACTTCAAACCTTAATTTTAGAAATACAACAAAAGTTAGCGACGTGAACCCGCAAATGTCGGAATATAAATGGGGAACCGTCGAAATGACGAGTTGGACGAATTTAGACGGCGTGGAATTAAAAGGTTTGATTTACAAGCCAGAGAATTTTGATTCGAACAAAAAATATCCAATGTTGGTGTATTTTTACGAAAAATACTCGGATAGAATTCATCGTCATTATACGCCTCGTCCATTGCGTTCTGCTGTGAACTTCACGTATTTGACGAGTAATGATTATGTCGTTTTTATTCCGGATATTATTTATAAAGATGGTTTTCCAGGTGAAAGTGCATATAATTGTATCCTACCTGGCGTGCAACATGTCATCAATCAAGGCTATGTAAATAAGGAGAGAATTGGAATTCAAGGACATAGTTGGGGTGGTTATCAAACGGCTTATTTGGTTACTCGAACGAATCTATTTCGTGCCGCAGAATCTGGTGCACCGGTTTCTAATATGACGAGTGCTTACGGTGGAATTCGTTGGACTTCGGGCTTGAGTCGAATGTTTCAGTACGAAAGGACGCAAAGTAGAATAGGTGGTACACTCTGGGAAAAACCAATGCTTTATTTAGAGAATTCGCCTGTTTTTCATGCCAATAAAATTGAAACGCCTTTATTGATTTTACACAACGATGGTGATGGTGCAGTTCCGTGGTATCAAGGGATTGAGCTTTTTGTAGCGATGAGAAGATTGGATAAACCATCTTGGTTGTTAAATTATAATGGCGATGGACACGGTGTGACGAAACGACCAAATCAAGAAGATTTTGCGATTAGAATGTATCAATTTTTTGACCATTATTTGAAAGATGAACCGGCTCCAGAATGGATGATTAAGGGTGTTCCTGCGGTAGAGAAAGGTTTGAATGATGGCTTGGAATTGATAAAAGAAGATTAAAGAAGTGAGATATGATAATTTGTAATATTGAATACTTTTTAGTAGTTGCGAAATCTCAAATCTAAAAATAAAATTATGAAAAATAAAAACTTAAGAACGGCATCGGTTTGTGTGCATACTGGTGCAATAAAAGATACGGAATTTGGTGGGGTGAACTCACCAGTTTATACTTCAGCGGCTTTCGATTATCGGAAAGATGGCGTGGTTTATCCTCGGTATTATAATACGCCAAATCAAGTAGCAATTGCAGAAAAGATTGCGGCTCTGGAACATGGCGAAGCGGCTTTGGTTTTTAGTTCGGGTATGGCAGCGATTTTTTCGGCAACGATGGCAGTGGTGAAATCTGGCGATCATATTATTTTTCCGTCGGACTTATACGGTGGAACGCATTATATGGCGGTCTATGAACTGCCGAATTTTGGGATTGAATGTAGCTTTGTGGATGCATCGAATATGGCGAATATTGAAGCGGCAATTCGACCAAATACAAAGGCAATTTATTTAGAAACGCCTTCCAATCCAACGTTGCGAATTACGGATATTGAGGCAGTTGGAAAATTGGCGAAAGCCAAAGGAATTACGACTTTGATTGATAATACATTTGCTTCTCCGATAAATCAAAATCCGATTGATTTTAATATCGACATTGTACTGCACAGTGGGACGAAATACTTAAGTGGACACAGCGATATCATTTTTGGAGCAGCGGTGAGTACGGAAGAATGGATCAAAAAGATTCATGGAAAAAGCGTGATTTATGGTGGTAATTTGAATGGTTCGACCTGTGGATTGATTGAACGAAGTTTGAAAACGTTGGCAATTCGAGTGAAACAGCAGAATGAAAATGCCTTGGATTTAGCTCATTTTTTGAATGATTTACCGATGGTTCGCAAAGTAAATTATCCAGGTTTACCATCGCATGACGGTTACGAAATTGCGAAACGTATCATGCATGATTTTGGTGGAATGTTATCTTTTGAGTTGCGAATTAATCATGTGAGCGATATTGATCTGATGGTGAATAGTTTGAAAATGATTGCGCCAGCTGGTAGTTTAGGCGGTGTAGAATCCTTGATAACATCGCCGTTTTTAACTTCTCATGCAAAAATCCCACAAGCGGAACGTTTGGAAATGGGCGTTGGTGATGATTTATTGCGTTTATCGGTTGGAATTGAGGCCGTGGAAGATTTGAAAGCAGATTTGTTGTATGCGATTGAAAAAGTGGAAACACATTCTTTGATTGCTTAGGAATAAACAAAGTAATTTTATGGAAGGCTATTCGGTAAATATTAGACGAATAGCCTTTTCTAATATCAATAAAATAAAAACCAAATATGGAAGACCCTTACAAAAGTCTGTCGTCAAGAGGAAAAGCTTTAGCCGATAATCCGGCAAGAGTTGATTTTGAAATATTCATGGAAGCATCTCAAAATCTTTATTGTGCCGATAAAAATCCAAATGGTGCATTTCCATTAAATGTTGCTGAAAATGCGTTGACAAGTGCGCTAATCAAAGATAAATTGACTTTGATTACGCAACAAAATGAAATGCCTGATTGGGTTTTGAAATACACGCATTTTTTGGGAAATCCGGATGTGAGGGCTGAAGTTGCTCGGTTTATGGAACAATTCCTCTGTAAATGTCCGATTGCTGCCGATACGATTGGATTCTCTGCTGGTGCTTCTGCGATTATCGAAGTTTGTTCATTTATTTTGGCGAATCCAAACGATGTCGTCGTAATTCCTGCCCCTTCTTATCCGATGTACACTAAAGATTTGGGTTTGAAAAGTGGTATGGAACGGTATGATCTTCAAACACATTTTGACTTACAAGATATTGGTTCTCAGGCACCGGTAACGGTTAAACACTTGGATAAAGCGTGGGTGGATTTAAACGCTCAAGGCAAATGTTTTAAAATATTATTGATTACTTCTCCTGATAATCCAACGGGTTGTCGGTATAACAAACAGGAATTAAGAAGGCTTGCAGACTGGTGTATTGTCCATAAAGTTCATTTGATTGTTAATGAAATCTATGCATTTTCTTTGATTGATACGGAAGCAAAGAGTATTCAAAATGAATATACGGAAACAGGCGACTATGCCTCATTTGCAACGGTTATGTACGAGTTAGAAAGCGATTATTTACATTTTTGGTATGCGTTTTCTAAAGATTTTGCGATGTCTGGGTTGCGGTTTGGTGTCGTTCATTCTCTGAATAAGGCATTTTTGGCAGGCGTTGGAAATGTTAATATTCCGCATTTAGTATCTAATTTCACGCAGTGGATGATAGGCGAAATGCTAAAAGATATTGATTTTGTGGAATACTATATTCAAGAAAATAAAGTCCGGCTTAATCAAAGTTATCACTTGGTTATCAACGCTTTGAAAAAAAATGATGTCCCTTATATACCGAGTAGAGGAAGCCTTTTTGTTTGGGCAGATTTTTCTAAATATCTGAAAGACGATAGCGACAAAGGAGAAGAAGAACTTTGGTTGAATATTTATAAAAATACAGGTGTTTTACTAACGCCAGGTATTGGTTTTCAACATCAAAAAAAGGGGCTTTTTAGAATTGTGTATACGGCTGTAGATATTGAATCATTGGCGGTTGCGATGGATAAATTGGTCGGTTACTTAGTGAAGTTGTCATGATTAGGAATGATTTATACAATAGAAAATTGGTATTTATAACGGTGGGTACTAAATAGGTTTAGGTCGTATGTGATAGAGAAAGTGAAAACTGGCTCTAATCTCTTACTAGAAAGCCCTCTAAATTTTAATCAGAATGAAACTCGTTTATTTTTTATACATTATTAGTAGCTTGAATTTTTGTCATAGAACCGTAGCATGAAACACTAAAAATCATCGTTCTTTTAATACGGAAGAATCAAGAGAATTAGATAAAATTATCCAATTTTTTGAATCTAAAATTTGTGAACCTTTGAAAGAGCGTGAAAAATGTTATGCCGATTATTTATTTCAATACATTATTCATCGGGATGTGTTCGGCTTGTGTGAAAAACCTATAAGGTTTCAAAAACCTTATAGGTTTCAGGATGTGTTCG
>CAWVWD010000395.1:0-4669 GCA_963933585.1 uncultured Saprospiraceae bacterium | reverse complement strand
AGGTCGGGAATGTGGTGGGAAATCTTGTTGGCGATACAAGTGGAGTACATACAGGCAATCAGGTCGGGAATGTGGTGGGAAATGTCACGGGCGATGTTACTGGGGATGTGGTTGGTGGGGCTATATCTCTTGGTTCATCTGCAACAATATCCGACCCCAGCGTATCAAATTCAATCGTGACCCGTTCCGGTTCTACGGGTCAGGTCGAATACACAAACACGAATAGCGTATCGTTTAATGAAACGAGTGGCGTGTTCACCCTACCCAAATTAAGTATTTCCTACATGGGGACGAGTCAAAGCAACAGCACCCTACCTATTTTGATACGCAACCCATCGGGCGGGATAGTGTCCGCCGATATAATAAGCGGTGTTACTCAGTTTGGATATAATCCAAGTACCGATAGCATGACAATATCAGCACTTGGTAAAAGTGGCTACGCTTTTCAATTACCATCATCTACGGGGAGCAATGGGCAAGCCCTATCTATATTAGACGCCACAGCAAGCCCAGCAACCACAGAATGGCAGAGCATACCAAGCGTTGCCAGTTTTGTCGATGTGACAAGCGACCAAGTCGTTGCGGGAAAAAAGTCGTTTTCTGAAAGTCCCGTTTTCAATAATCTAACAGGTTCAACATCGAATAATGAGTTTACAATTCTGTGCCAGAATCAAGGAAATTTCACCATGAAGAAATTTACCACCTTACTTGACTTCAATCCGTCATCTAACACGCTAAGCAGTCCTAATATGACATGTAGCGGTACCATTGTTGAAAATGGAGTATCACTGGTACAAACATACGCACCCATAAGCGGTTCGACCATCTACGCACCAGCCACAGGTTCGACCATCTACGCCCCAATAAGCGGAAGCGGGAACTATGCACCAGCCACAGGTTCGACCATCTACGCCCCAATATCTACAACCGTCACAACAAACACCGCACAGATAATGACGGCAAGCAAAAATGTCGAGGCAAATTTTTCATGCAAAAATCTCTTTGTTGGCGGAAAATACAATTCTGACCAACCTTATCTACCCGTTAACTACACAGAAATATTTTATGCGGGTAACATCCCGGCTTATTATTCAAGCGAAGATGACAGCGGTGCAAATGTTGGAAAATGGGGATTTGCTTTATTGGGTAGTCCCATATTTTTCAAGTGGAAATCAAATGAGTCGGGAGTTGTGAGAAAGAATTATTATCCCCATGGATGGCAACCCCCGTATAGCAGTAGTATCAACTACATGATATGGACGTGGGACACGGTTGTCTTATCGACTTCTCCGCCATCCATGGATGCCTCACACCTCAGCAAATATTTCTACCTATACGACGACCGTTATAACGGGTCGTCATGGGATATGTCATTCACAGCCCGCTTTAAAAACCTATGTACTAATAACCGAGTGGCGCCAAGAATGGTACTAAGAAGAAAACGGGGAAGTACCTATACTTATTATGACGAATCGGAATTTATACACTATGTTAGGCATAGTTTAGCCCCATACTCATCCGTTAAATGCCAGTGTATTTTACACGATGTTCAGGACACTGACGAATACCAACTGATTTTGACCGCCGCAAGAGCCGGTTCTGCTACTTTCACATCAACATTACTAGCTACTGAATGGCAAGTTGAGAATTTGGTACACAGTATGAGATACATCGGTAACTACGATATGAACAGTCCGCATAATCCAAGGGACCCCAACAATTACGGCTAAACCACTTAAACCTTTAACGGGTAAGTTATATTATAATATGGAACCAGTAAAGCCAACCGTAGACGCTTGTATTATGTGTGACTTGGGTTGGAATATGTCAGACTACCACAGATTACGGCATATGTCAAACCCGAAAGCGGTATGTGCATTTCATGATAAGTTAATGAACGAACCTATAGGAGAATTTAGCAACGCACCATTCGACGAAGACCTTTTTGACTCCCCATTTTTTGATAGCGATGAAAGCATGGACTTTATTTTGGAAGAGTTTGACACATCGGGAGAATCAAATGACGAGGACACAAACGACGAGGACATGACGGAGTTATAACTAAACGCACCCGTTAATATGGTTTAAAGATAAAAACATATAGTATTATAACAAGATGGAATCATACAATAAAAAGATGGCAACCAAGTATTTTGAGGCTAACGCTTTCAAGGACAGCACCCAGAAGGAATATAAAAAGCATTTTAACTTTTTAAAAGACAAAGTCGACTTTAAAGCAGGCGAAGAAGTATTAATTGAATATTTTTCAACCGTTGAAAACCCAAATACGAGGAGTAATAAAATGTTCCCCATTTTACAGCTTAGGAAATTTCACAACCTACCATATGAAAAATTGGAAACATACCGCATGGGATTAAAAAGCGTTATTAGGACGCATCGACTAAAAAAGTTGAAACACGATAAGGAACATTTGATTGGTTACGCCGAGTTATTGGACGAGTTGGACAAATTACACGGCATCCCATTCATTGTAAATTATATGTGGATATTCCACGCATTGAGAAACGCAGACCTAAATGCAATTATTAAACATCACCAACCAACAGATAACGACAATGTTATAGTTTATGACCCGACAGCGACGGACGACAACAACCAAGTTATATTTTACATCAGGAAATATAAAACCAGTTCAACATATGGCGATAAACGGATTATCGTTGACAATCCCCGTTTTTATCGTGAATTGGAGTCATTGACTCGGAAAGACGGAGAGCCGCTTTTTATGATTAAGGGAGGGAAACGGGCGACGGATGGAAGTGCAAATACCTACATTAATAAAATGGCCATCAATGGGCTTGGCGAAACAAAGATTACCAAAATCGTTATGAAGCATTGGATAGATAACAAGGACTTTGGACGTATTGGCCAGATGTCACAAGACCGTGGTACGAGTCTCCAGACTTTATACAGTTCTTACAACCTCTATGACCGTGAAATAAAACACGACGCAATCAAGAAGGAACTTAACGTACGGTTCGCATAAATAGATAAAATAAATAAAGCGGGTAATTAGGTAAATGGTTTAAGTGTAAATTATAGGGCAGTGCGTTTTTTAATTGGTTTAAAGATATAGATATATATATATTAAAATGATTGGAGATAAAAAAGTGGTTACCTGTAAACTAAGCGGTACTTCGCCAAGCTTCCCAAAAGGATGGAAAGCGGGCACATCGTTCGATGATTATGACGACCATGGCGGAGAATGTGCGGTTATGTGCGGAATGTGGTTTAAAAACGATAATGGTAAAAAATTTTATCATGAAAACGCAATTATTGTAATTGACTTGGATTTTTACAAGCCCAAGAACGGTTGGAATATTGAAACACACCCCTTTTTAGAAAAGTGGGGCGATTTTGTGAAGCGATTCAACACCTTTACAGTAAAAACAAAATCGGGCGGGTATCATCTGTATTTCAATTATGACGAACGATTTGATAAGACAGCCATCAACCCGCTTAAGTTGGATGGCGAAAAACTGGACATTGACATAATTAGTAATAATTCCGTCGTGTTTTCTCCCAAATGTCAAAATTATGAAATTGTGAAAGGGAAAGGGGTGGCAGATATACCCGACGACCTGGCGGACTGGCTACTTTTGCACATGACAACCACAGAAAAGGCAACGGTCAAGGAAATCCCCACGGTTACCAAGCCCGTAGACGGCGAACTTATCGAAATATGCAACAATATTGACGAAGAATATATTGACAATTACCGAGACTGGTTGAAGCTTATATGGGCTTGTGCAAGCATTGGGAATGTTGAATTAGCCGTTATGATTTCAAAACGAGGCGGGAAATGGGATGAAACCGCATTTCATGAGCACTATGACAGATACGAGGAAGGCAGGGGAATTACCAAGGCGGTGATTTATTATTATTCCAAAATGTCAAACCAAGACAACCACTTTAAAATAATGAAGAAACACCACCAATTTAATGAACTGGACAACCCAGAAGACCAAGAAATAGCCATTACGTTTTGCAAGTTCTTCGGGTGTGATTTTATCATATGTGACAAAAAAGAATACCATTTCAACGGCGTGTTCTGGGAACACAAAAGCGTTGAAACCAAAATCAAAATGAAATTATACGAAGACCTCAAGCAAATGTACAAATTGATGTTATTACCACCCACCACGGAAGAGGTTATGATAAAAAATAAGAAAATCCAAAAAGTTATTAAATATTTGGGCAGCGATTCCAAAGTTAAATCAATTTACAATGTTATTAAAGTATACATTGATAACCCCGAAATTGTATTTGACGAAAAGCCCCACATTTTCAATTTTAAAAATAAGTGTTACGATTTGCATACCAACGAATGGATTGAGCCAAATAAATTTGACTACGTGAGCCAATCAACACGACGGGCATATATCAAACCATCAAAAGCAAAGATAAATACCATGAAAGCCGAATTAAGCAAAATATTTCCAATTGAGGAAGAACGGGTTTTATATTTAACAGTTTTGGCGACTGGCTTATATGGCAAGACCTTGGAAAAGTTTTGCGTTGCGAACGGCGGAGGCGGAAATGCCAAGGGATATTTAAATGAGTTGGCTATGTTCATGATGGGAGATTATGGGATAAATGCGGACTGCTCAATTATCTTAGGCAACGGCAAGCCCAAAGACGGGCCAAA
>CAWVWD010000394.1:0-4683 GCA_963933585.1 uncultured Saprospiraceae bacterium | reverse complement strand
CGTTGAATAAGGTTATGAATAATGATTTTTTATCATAGAATTGGGTTTTAAATGGATTTATTACTTCATGATGGGTTTTATGGCAGCTATTCTCGATCTAAAAGAATTCGTAATAAGTTTTACTAAAATCTCAAATTTTCGAGAAAATGAAAAAGTCATATTTTCTTTTGAAAATATGACTTTTTAAATCTAGTACAAAGGTATTTAGATTACATTCATGCGTTTTTAAATCATATATCAATAAATAATCTGCTCTTAAACTCAAAGTAAGCCGATGGAATTTCAACTTTTCAGAAACGACGTTGGTATAAAAAATAGTAGGTTCTAACTATGATTTATTAATTTTTGGTAAAAAGGTCTTAAACTTGCACTATATTTTTTGTAAATTACAGATTACCATAAAACGATAATCACTAAAAATAAAACGATATGTCTTTTGAAGAGGAGCAATACGAAGCGGCTCGAAACAAAGTAAAATTAAAGAAATCATTTTACCGACATTTGGCGAGTTATATTATTGTTGGGGCGTTCTTTTTTATAATGAATATGACGACGAGTCCGAATGATATCTGGTTTCATTTTCCGATGATGGGCTGGGGAATTGGTTTGGCATTTCATTATATTCGAGTATTTGGTGTGCCTTATATTGGTACATTGGATAATGCTTGGGAGGAACAAGAAATTGAGAAAGAGCTGAGTAAAATGAAGGGTCGTTCTCGGAATACCTCGAAACAGTTGAGTAGCGAAAGTCACGAAATTGATGAATTAGATTTAGATAATAAGTATCACTTTGATAAAGAGGAATTGGATTTAGAAAAGTGGGATAATTATGAAAATCGAGATTTAAAAGAAATTCGCAAAGATTTTGATGATCAATTTAAGAGATAAGAAAATATATTTTATATATTTGTTATTACAAAAAGCGATAAAGATATAAGCGATACTTATACTTTTATCGCTTTTTTTTGACACGTAATCGTATTGAACGTCAGAGTACAGACATATTTTAAATTTATTGGATATGAAAGGGATTGTATTTACGGAGTTTTTAGAAATGGTGGAGGATAAATTTGGCTTTGATGTAGTCGATGATATTATTGATGCATCAAAAGGTAAATTATCTACAGATGGAGCTTATACCTCAGTTGGTATATATTCTTACCAAGAGATATTCACACTTGTTGGTAATTTGAGTACGGCGACTAAAATTCCTATCTCAAAGCTAGTTCAGGTCTTTGGGGAACATCTGTTAGGTCAGTTTGCGAAGAATTATCCTGATTTTTTTAAAGCTGCAAAGACGACTTTTGATTTTTTGAAAAGTATTGATAATCATATTCATGTTGAAGTCTTAAAGCTTTATCCTGATGCAGAATTGCCTAGTTTCAGCTGCTTTCACACGGAAGGTGATGTGACAAGATTGACGATGATTTATACTTCTGAAAGAGCTATGAGTGATTTAGCATCTGGGCTTATTGAGGGGGCTATTAAATATTATAATGAAAATATTACCGTCGAAAAAGAGCTGATTGACGAAGATGGGAAGAAGGTGAAATTTGAATTGGTTAAGCATGATTAAGTGGCAGTTTTTAGTTGATAGCTTGTCGTGTTATAATGTATTGGGACTTAATAATTAAACACTTAACTATTAAACTTTTTACTCAAAAAAGGATAATTATGACTGTGAAAATAGGTATATTTAGTAAAAAGAAATAGTGCAAGACGAATGAAAAAAAATAACGACAACGGGGAATCTCTTGAAATGCGTTACGCTGCACTGCTAGAGAAGCTAAGGCAGAGAGAAGCGGAAACTGAAAAGTGGAAGAAACGCTTTGAAAGAGAGCGAAGAGCAAAAAAGGAAGCAGAAAGTATTTTGGAGGCAAAAAGCAGGGCACTTTATCAATTGAATATTCAATTGGCTTATCTAAATGAAAAATTAGCGAAAGAAGTCAAAATACAAACAAATGCTTTGGAGCGAAACGTTGAATCTTTAGAAAAAGCAAATAAAGACCTTCGGCAGTTCACTTATTTGGCTTCACATGATTTAAAAACGCCGCTTCGATCAATCGGTAGTTTAGTAGGATTTATTGAGCAAGACCTACCTAATCATGCTATTTCGAGAGATTTATTAGAATGTACTTATTTGATACGAACTCGAGTAAATAGAATGCACCGATTGTTGAATTCTATCTTGGAATACTCTAATATTGGTAAACAAGATACTCCTAAGGAATCCGTTTGGGTGAAAGATGTCGTATTGGATGTGAGTAATAGTTTGTCATTTGAACATCAACCGACTATAAATATTAAAGATGATTTATTGTTAATTGATGTAAATCGAAAGCATCTGTATAAAATATTGAAACATATTATTGAAAATGCGGTAAAGTATCATCACGATTCTGAAAATGTCATTATCGATATTCATTCTGAAAAAGATGATGAATTTGGTAAAATATATATATCTGATGATGGTCCGGGAATAGCAAAGCGTTATCATGAAAGAATTTTTCAGATTTTTCAAACATTAGCAACGAAGGATAAAAATAATGAAAGTATCGGTATTGGTTTGCCAATTGTCAAAAAAATAATAGAGGAAGAGATAAATGGAAAATTCCTTTTAGAATCAGACGAGGGAGAAGGCACATCGTTTATCATCTGTATTCCAATAAAATCAGTTTTACGATAAATGAAACTAATTGAGATTTTTATTTTGGTGTTTGTTTCCTATAAAGTAACTAATTTAAGTAGTGTGCTGGCTTGTCCAAAATCAGAGAGTTTTGAATTAATCTATCCTAAAAAGTAATTTCTTATTACTTTTGCAATCAACTATATTGAGATATAAATCAAAAATAGAAATGATTTATTATCTCTATAATCATACTATCTACACAAGAAAATATATAGTCACATAGAAGACATTGTAATATTTTTGCGAAGTAAAAATGTTAGATTTACTCATTTTGTGAAGTAAAGTATCCTATGTGTTTAACTTTCAAAATGTAAAGTCATATGACTTCAAACATAATTTTTTACATAAAAAAATGCTATGGATTACTATAAAGATTCCTTATTTCTACACGAGAAATTGCGTGGAAAAATTGGTACAAAGATTAAGATGACGGTTCGTACAAAAGATGATTTATCTTTAGTTTATTCACCGGGAGTGGCAGAACCTTGTCGTAAAATTGCAGAGAATAAAGCGGACGTTTATAAATATACAATGAAGGGAAATACGGTTGCTATTATTACGGATGGAACGGCAGTTTTGGGATTAGGTGATATTGGACCAGAAGCGGCTTTGCCAGTGATGGAAGGAAAGGCGATGTTATTCAAAAAGTTTGCGGATATAGATGCGTTTCCAATTTGTTTGGATACAACGGATGTAGATGAGATTGTGCGAACGGTTCGTAATATTGCACCTGTTTTTGGTGGAATAAACTTAGAAGATATTTCTGCTCCTCGAAGTTTTGAAATCGAAGAAAGATTACAAGATTTGGGAATTCCTGTTTTCCATGACGATCAACATGGAACTGCAATTGTGGTTTTGGCAGCGTTGATAAATGCTTGTAAAGTTACAGATAGAAAATTGGAAGACTTATCTGTCGTTATTAATGGTTCAGGAGCAGCAGGTGTTGCTATTGCTAAGCTATTAAGATGTATTGGTAGTGAAGGAGAATACTGTACGCCTGTGGGTTCGATTATTATTTGTGATAGTAAAGGCGTGATTAGCCGACAAAGAACAGATTTGAATCCTTCTAAAAAAGAATTATTGAGTTTTTCTAATTTCGAAGATATTCACGGAACGTTACAAGATGCATTAAAAGGTGCAGACGTTTTTATTGGCGTAAGTGTAGGGAATTTATTGAATGCAGATGATGTTCGGACGATGGCAAAAGATTCAATCGTATTTGGTTTAGCGAATCCGACACCAGAAATCATGCCTGAGGAGGCATATAAAGGTGGTGCTGCGATTATCGGAACAGGAAGAAGCGATATGCCGAATCAAGTGAATAATGTATTGGGTTTTCCGGGCATTTTTAGAGGTGCTTTGGATGCGCGTGCTAAAATCATTTCTCCGAGAATGAAATTGGCAGCTGCTCATGCAATTGCTGATTGTGTGAAACATCCGACGAAAGAAAGTATTATACCTTCTGCCCTAAATGAAAGAGTTGCGTATGCTGTCGCAGATGCCGTTCGGGAAGTAGCAGAAGATGAAATAGCGAAAGGTTTACAGTAATTTTCATTATACAGAAAACCGCTATGGAAAAATTAGTAGAATAGATTACCGAATTTTGAGGAGATTATTTCTTTTTTCAGCAATTCAGCAATTTAGCGTTTTAGGGTATAACCGAGTTGTGGAGTTATTTTTTTAAGTATGTAAAAGCAAAAAAGAAGTCGTCAAAAGGGGTAAGTTGTTTTATCGACGTTCCTATCTGTCATTTTGATTGGTTTTGTAGTTTCTATCTATTAATTTTGCAGTGATTTATCGAACATAGTTTGAGTAACTCGTGTTTGCTTTTAAACTATTATTAACTATTGAAGCTAACTGTATCGAATTTTAAAGTCAATACAGTTCTATAAAAAAATGAAATCATGGCGATTATTATAACAGATGAATGTATCAATTGTGGAGCTTGTGAGCCAGAATGTCCAAATAATGCAATTTATGAAGGTGGCGTAGAA
>CAWVWD010000393.1:0-4686 GCA_963933585.1 uncultured Saprospiraceae bacterium | reverse complement strand
CTACCTTTTCCGCATTCGGCAACATCGTTTCTTCCAATGTAGAATTCAACGGAATTGCAGGCATATTTTCAGAGCCTAACGTAATGACAGGCGCATCCAAATAACGGAAACATGCCTCTTGAATTCGACTACTTAGGCTTCGTGCGAAAGTATTATCTACAGGTTCTTCGGTGATTACCAAACATTTATTATGACGTTTGACCGTTTCAAAAACCGTTTCGGTATCTAATGGATAAATCGTTCTTAAATCAATAATTTCGATTTGACCTTTGAAGTTTTTTGCAGCATTTAACGCCCAATGAACACCCATTCCATAAGTGATAATCGCTAAAGATTCGCCTTTTTCGATTTGTTCGTTATCGGCTTGAATCACAGAATTTGCTTTGCCGAAAGGCAAAACATAATCGGCACTCGGCTCGATTCCTCTCGCTGCTTTTGTTCCCGGAACTTTCGACCAGTACAACCCTTTATGTTCGAAAATGATGACAGGGTTTGGATCATAATAAGCGGCTTTCATCAAACCTTTCATATCGGCAGCATTACTCGGATAAGCGATTTTGATACCTCGAATATTAGAAACAACCGACTCAACACTCGAAGAATGATAAGGACCTCCGCTTCCATAAGCGCCAATAGGAACCCGTAAAACCATACTCACGGGAAATTTTCCGTTACTCAAATAACAACTTCTGCTCACTTCTGTGAATAACTGATTTAATCCTGGCCAAATATAATCTGCAAATTGCACTTCTACAATTGGCTTCAAGCCAACGGCAGACATACCAACGGTTGAGCCAATAATAAAGGCTTCTTGAATCGGTGTATTGAAAACCCGATCATCTCCGAATTTCTGTGCTAAAGTCGCTGCTTCACGGAAAACACCTCCTAATCTTGCCCCAACATCTTGACCGTACAAAAGGCTTTCGGGATGCTTTCGCATAATCTCTTCGACTGCCAATAATGCACAATCGACCATGACTTTTTCCTCGCCTCCTTTAGGTGTTCTTTCGCCTTGTTCTTCCGTAATTGTCGTAGGAGCAAAATCATGCGTAAATAAATCTTCGGGTTTTGGATCTTCTTGTTCTGATGCTCTTTGAAGATGTTCGGTTACCTTCTCAAAACTTTCTCTTTCTATGTTTTTAATTTCCTCATTTGTAATTCCCTCACTTAATAATTGATTTATTAAAGCAGGGAATGGATCCCGCAGTCTTTGTTCTTCTAAATCGTGACGATACCATTCCATACGAACGCCCGAAGTGTGATGATTCAATAAAGGTACTTTCGCATGTACCAAAAACGGACGGCGTTCTTCCCGAATAATAGCCAAAACTTCATTAATCGTTTCGTAAGATTCAATGAAGTTTGAACCATCAATCGTGCGTACTTCAAGTCCGTGAAAACCCTGTGCATAACCAGTCGCATCCTGTGCTCGAATCTCATCAGCGTGTGCCGAAATATCCCATTCGTTATCTTGTACCAAATACAAAATCGGTAACTGCTTCAAAGCTGCCATTTGAAATGCTTCTGCAACTTCGCCCTCAGTAATACAAGCATCACCTAACGAACACAAGACCACTGGATTTTGACCGCCGAAATCTTCTGATAAACCAACCTTTTCCTTATACTGAAATCCCATCGCTGCTCCAGTCGCAGGAATTGCTTGCATTCCTGTTGCAGAAGATTGATGTGGAATCTTTGGCTTATCTGCATCTTTCAAACTCGGATGTGCATAATACGTTCGTCCACCCGAAAATGGATCGTCACGTTTCGCCAAAACCTGTAACATCAAGTCATACGGCTGCATTCCGATAGATAACAACATCGAATCATCTCGATAATATGGAAAGGCAAAATCTTGTGGTAAAAGTTGTAAACCTGTTGCAATTTGTATGGCTTCATGACCTCGGGAAGTCGCATGAACATATTTGGAAACGACTTTCATATTCGCTTCATAAACTTCTGTCATACTTTTCGCTTCGGACATTAAGCGGAAGGCCTTTAAGAGTAAATCGGTGTTTATAGTTGATTGTTTGGTTGTCATTTTTTTAGATTTTACTTCACAATCTAAAACTCCCAAAATGACCGTCATTCTTTTGGCGAAGGTCAAAATATCCTGCTCGTAAAGACTAAATTTTGAAGAAGTTACAATTTAAAAATTTTGTACTTTTTCGAATTTTGTGCCGTTACTACCTGTCGGAAATTTCGATCTGCGACTTGCATCAGAATGACGGTTTTATATTAGTTTTTAGCTTGGAATTTTTAATTTTTACAAAGCACGATTTACATCAAATGCCTCTAAATAATCCGCCACTTTTCGTAAGAATGATCCACCTAAGAAACCGTCTACAACTCTATGGTCATAAGCGTGCGATAGATACATCAAGTGACGAATCGCAATCATATCCCCATATTCTGTTTCGACAACGGCAGGTTTCTTCTGAATCACACCAGTTGCTAAAATCGCAACTTGTGGCTGATTGATAATTGGTGTGCCCATGATGTTGCCGAATGTTCCGACATTAGAAATAGTATAAGTTCCACCCTGAATATCGTCAGGTTTGAGTTTATTGTTTCGAGCTTTGTCGACCAATATATTGGTCTGTTTTGCTAAACCCTGAAGGTTTAAAAAGTCCGCATTTTTGATAACGGGAACAATTAAATTTCCACTCGGCAATGCCGCAGCGATTCCAATATTAATATCTTTTTTGATAATCAAATTATCGCCATCTACGGACGCATTAATCGCAGGGAAATCTTTAATTGCTTTCGCCACAGCTTCTAAGAAAATAGGTGTAAAAGTGATTTTTGTGCCGTATTTTTCTAAAAATGCCTTTTTGTTTTTATTTCTCCAAGTGACCACATTTGTCATATCAACTTCCACAAAAGACGTAACATGCGGAGCAATGCGTTTAGAATCGACCATATGTTTGGCGATAATTTTACGCATTCTATCCATTTTGATAATTTCGACATTACCGTTCACCAATTTCGGATTAGGAGCCGTGGGTTTCGCTGGTGAAGTTACTACTGGTTTGTTGGCCGTTATTGCCTTTTCCACTTTAGCAACGGGCTGTATATTTTTATTTTTAATAAAATCAACAATATCGCTTTTTTTGACTCTGCCATTTTCACCTGTTCCATCGATGTTTTCCATCTCGGCTAAGCTTAAATTTTCTTCTTCAGCAATAGAACGTGCTAAAGGCGAGTAAAAACGATTGGAAATGCTTGGTCGGAGTTCGTTGCTTGATTCTTGATTACTGGCTGTATTCTCTTTTGATCCTACTTTTGGTGTTTCTGTAGGCATTTCTGCAGTTTGACCATTCGATACCTCTGAGCCTATAATTGCAATGACTTTTCCAACTTCTACAACATCATCTACTTGATAGAAAATCTCCTTGATGACTCCTGAGACTGGTGATGGGATTTCAGAATCTACCTTATCTGTCGCAATTTCGCATATTGGCTCATCTTCTTCAATGGTATCTCCTACATTCTTTAACCATGAAATAATGGTCGCATCGGTGATACTTTCCCCTAATTTTGGTAAGACTAACTCAAAGTTAGACATAGTATTGCATTTTTTTGTTAGTGAAAATATGATAATCGGGAAGTTCTCGGTAAAGGAGTCGAAAGCCTCAGAGGTGTTCAACTCCTTTCATGGAATATCCTTTTCAAATGTAAAAGTACATTTTTTTTAATTAAAGTTGCTATGGCAACTATTATTATTGCAATTGTTATTGTTAAAATGATTTTTTTTGTAATTTTGTTTAATGATTCCTTTATTACAGGAATAAATTCATCAATAAGAATGTTTATAATAATTTCACATATGAATTTTAGCTTCGGCACTTAAAAACGTCATACCGACGGAAACCGATATCTACTGTGGGCAATAATGGCACAAAATCTAAAGAATAATGAAATCCGCCTGCCTATTTATCAGGTAATTTTTATATTAATAAAGGGCTAAAAATTAAGGTTTAAAATTGGAAAAATATCGAAGTTCATTGGAATGACGGCCTTTTCTGTTTTTACTTTGTGAAAAATACTGAATACTCTTAATTCATAATTTCTAATTATTAAAAAATGATTGACAATAATCAAATAGAGAAGAGTAAAAATTTCGGTTTTCCAATGGATCGAGCGATAAAGATAATTCGCTCAAAGTATAATAATGCTTTCAGAGAATTAGGTTTTGATTTGACGACCGAGCAATGGGTTTTAATTGAAAAATTGTATCATCAAAATGGTCAATCACAATCGGATTTGGCGGAAGGAAGCTATAAAAATGCGCCAACGGTTTCTCGAATTATTGATTTGTTATCCAAAAAAGGTTTGGTCGAACGATTGCGTTTTGATAACGATAGACGACGGTATAAAATATTCTTAACAACCGAAGGTCAGCGAATTGTAGAAGCTTGTTACCCGAAAATTTTGGAATTACGAGCAGAAGGTTGGCAAGATTTAACGGATGAGGATTATAATAATTTCATTCGGATTATTGAAAAAATTACAGAGAATCATTAAATCCATGAAAAATATTAATGTCGATTTATTATCATTTCAGTCAGAATTAAAATTCCGTGAAGAAAAGGGGAAACGGTTTATCTTTTGCTTGATTCGGCAGCGGTATTTAGTTTTGACACCAGAGGAAATTGTGCGGCAATTGATGTTATTGTATTTGAT
>CAWVWD010000392.1:0-4695 GCA_963933585.1 uncultured Saprospiraceae bacterium | reverse complement strand
TAGGCTCTTTGACAATTTCTGCAAATGGTAAGACGACCAACCTTTAAGGAGAATTTTTTAATGCTTAAAAAATTACACCTTAAAGATTTAAAACTCACTGTTTATAATGTGTCTGAACAAATCTAAATCTTTAAGGTATAAATTTCGAAAGTAATTTTTCCTTAAAGGTTGGTCGTAAATGCAGAAATTGTCAAAGAGCCATTTTTGTAAAGCGGATAGTTTCTCTAACCCTTCTATTTCCGGCAATTCATTTTCGCTAAGGTTTAAATGTTCTAATTTTATTAACCCTTCAATACCTTTCATTTCGGAAATGGAATTTATATCTAATAACAATACCTTTAATTGAGGGTATTGAGCAATTTCGGCAGGTATTTTATCCAACTTAGTATTGCTTAAATCTAAGGCTTCTATACTCGTATTCAAATCTTTGGTTTGATAAGCAACTCTATATTCATTTCCTAATGTATCAATAGAGTTATCAAATTATAAAATAATGAATATTAAAAAGTTCTATTTGAAAAAATCATAAAAAATGGAGATTTTGTCGATCGTCTCAAAAATAAGGATTTATGGATAAATTATCAGTATTCACTCAGACAAAAGGAAAATACCAATACAAAAGTATATTTGGTCTAACAAGAGATGATTTTGAAAAACTATTTGATATTTTCCAAGAATTATATCGAGAGGAAGTAAAGAACTCTTATGAAAATCGAAAATTACTATATTAGAGTAACGATAATGGTTCAACAGCGAGGCTAGTATCTATAAAAAAGCCTAAACTTCGTCAATACCTCCATGTCGTTTTATATTATATACGGCATTATCCGACTTTTGAGGATTTGGGCTGGAAAATAGGAAAGACCAAACAAGGAGCGTTTGAAATGGTACATAAGTGGTTTGTTTTACTGATGAAAAGTTTAGATAAATGTGGGGTTTTGCCTACAAGAAATATAAAAGAGATTGTACCTATTGCCAAAAGATTATTAGGTTTAGGATTGATTACAGAAGAATAATTAGATTTGATAGTAGATGTAACTGAAAGAAGAATTAATCGCCCGAAGGAGAATCAAAAAGCATTTTATAGTGGAAAAAAAACATCATGCTGTAAAAAAAATACGATTATTAGTACAATTTGTTGTGTCGTATTATTTTTAGGTACAACTCACAAAGGGTCAGTTCATGATTTTTCGATGTTAAAAACGGATTGCCCAAAAGAACAAGTTGTTGATAATGAATTATTTATAAATTCAATCTTATGGGCAGATTTAGGTTATCAAGGGATTGTTAAGTTGTACGAAATTTACAGATTGAAATACCTCACAAACGTCCTAAAAAAACGAAAGATAATCCTAAGCCTGAACTTACAGAAGAGCAAAAAGAATATAACTCTTATGTAGGAGCGACAAGAATAAAAGTTGAAAATAGCATAGGGGGAATTAAAATTTCAAAAATTGTTAGTGACAAGTTTAGAGGACGAAAAAAAGGGTGGAAAGATGATGTAATACTTGCTGCAACTGCATTATACAATTATAAGAAAATTTATTAATTTACCTTTTTTATCATTTGATAACACTATTTATTGAATAATCGAAACAACTCCGCAATACTGACCGAAGAACGCGTAATTACTTTTAGCCGATTCGTATCGTCGTAATGTTCTAAGGCTTCCTCAATGACTTTGCGTTCGGTTTCGATATTGGACAAATAATTGTCCAAATCATTAGAGAAGATAATCAGGGCAATCGGTGGTTTTTGAGGCATTTGATTTAGGATTTTTGTGCTAATAAGTTAAATTAGGAACAATATAAAGAATTATTGGATGATTAGGAGTGTTATTTTTATAATGATGATTTAAATCAGTTCCAATCTAAAAACCCAAAAAGCCCGTCATTCCGATCCCGAGGGTTCGGGCGAATCTCCTCAACGTAAGGACTCAATTTTGAAAAAGTCACAAATTTAATTCCCTAAATACATCAAAAATCAACTACTAAGAACAAAACTAAAAACCATTTTGTAACACACTCAAAAAAATAAACAACTCCTTAACAAAATCGTTATTTGAGGAAATTTGCATTTCTAACTAACAATCGTTAGTTTTACACTATCAACCATTAGTTAAAACTAATTATGACAAAATTCTATAAACTAAAAGTCAAAGATTTAATCAAGGAAACGGAGGATTGTACGTCAATCGCTTTTGATGTTCCTGAAACTTTGGCGAAAGATTTTAGCTATAAACAAGGACAGTATTTAACACTTCGTCAAACCATAAATGGCGAAGAAGTTAGGCGTTCTTATTCTGTTTGTTCATCGCCTTTGGATGGTGAATTGCGAGTTGCGGTAAAGAGAATCGACGGTGGGAAGTTCTCGACTTTCGCCAATGATGTTTTGCAAGTCGGTGATGAACTTGATGCAATGCCGCCGATGGGGAAATTCTATACGGAAGTTGCTGAAAACCAAACTAAGAACTATGTTGCTTTTGCAGCAGGAAGTGGGATTACACCAATTTTATCTATTATTAAAACAGTATTAAAAACGGAAAAAGATAGTACGTTTACACTGTTTTACTTGAATAGAAATGTGGGTAAAATTATTTTCAAAGAGGAAATCGAAGGTTTGCGAAATCAACATATGGAACGTTTTCAAGTGTTTCATAACTTGACAAAAGCAAAGTTAGATGTGCCTTTATTTTTTGGTCGTTATGATCAAGAAAAACTACAAACGATTTTTTCAAAACTGGTGGACCCAACGGAAATTGATGAGTTTTTCTTGTGTGGACCGGAAGAGATGATTTTCTTAGTTCGGGATGAATTATTGGGTCGAAATATTGATTCCAAGAAAATTCACTTTGAATTATTCACTTCTCCCGATGCGAAAAAGGGTAAAAATATTGTAGTAAAAGCTGCAAAATCAACGAAGGCAACCAGTTTCGTTTCTGTAAAAGAAGACGGAAAAACAATTCTATTTGATTTGGCTTTCGATACTGAAAATATATTAGATGCGGCTTTGAACAATGGTGCAGATTTGCCGTATGCTTGTAAAGGTGGTGTTTGCTGTACTTGCAAAGCAAAATTAATCGAGGGTGAAGTTGATATGCGTATCAATTATGCACTTGAACCAGAGGAAGTCGAAGCAGGTTTTATTTTAACTTGCCAATCTTATCCGCTAACGGAAAAAGTAGTCGTAGATTTTGATCAAGCAATGTAGGCTAAGGGCATGCCCTTGCCTTACGTAGGTTGATAAATCTGCCTTTACCATACAAAAATAAAAAAAATGGAAAATATAATTAATTTAGAGGAAGACTTTCAGGCGAAGATTGATGCAGAAATCAAGATTGAGCCTAAAAACTGGATGCCTGAAAAATATCGTAAAACGCTGATTCGTCAGATTTCACAACACGGACATTCAGAGATTATCGGAATGTTGCCGGAAGGAAATTGGGTAACTCGTGCGCCAAATTTGAGACGAAAAGTCGCTTTATTGGCGAAAGTTCAAGATGAAGCTGGACATGGTTTATACTTATATTCGGCAGCTGAAACATTGGGTGCTGACCGGGATCAACTTTTTCGAGATTTGAATTCCGGTAAAGCTAAATATTCTTCTATTTTCAATTATCCGACCTTAAGTTGGGCAGATATGGGTGCAGTCGGCTGGTTAGTTGATGGGGCTGCGATTATGAATCAAGTGATGTTGTGCCGAACTTCTTATGGGCCTTACGCTCGTGCAATGGTGCGTATTTGTAAGGAAGAAAGTTTTCACCAACGTCAGGGTTATGAAATCATGTTGACGCTTTCTAAAGGAACGGCGGAACAAAAAGAAATGGCACAAGATGCGCTAAATCGCTGGTGGTGGCCTTCTTTAATGATGTTCGGGCCAACGGATGCAGAATCTACGCATTCAGAACAAGCGATGAAGTGGAAAATCAAACGTAAAACAAATGATGAATTGCGTCAGCAATTTATTGATGTAACGATTGAACAAGCAGAATTTTTAGGTTTAACGATTCCGGATCCAGATTTGAAATGGAACGAAGAACGAGGTCATTATGATTTCGGAGCGATTGATTGGGATGAGTTTTGGCGAGTAGTGAAAGGTGGTGGAACGATGAATAAAAATCGTGTCAAAACCCGTGCAAAAGCTTTCGAGGAAGGTGAATGGGTACGTGAAGCAGCAAACGCTTACGCTGAAAAACAAGCACGAAAATTAGATAAACAAAACGCAGCATAATAAAACTAAACCTATAAGGTTTTCGAAAACCTTATAGGTTTCTAAAATAAAGAAAATGAAAAATTGGCCGCTTTGGGAAGTTTTTATCCGTAGCAAAAATGGATTGAGTCATAAGCACGTTGGTAGTTTACACGCTACGGACGAAGAAATGGCGATGGAAAATGCGAGAGATGTTTATACTCGTAGAATGGAAGGTGTAAGTATTTGGGTTGTCGGATCGAAACATATTACGGCAAGTAATCCGGAAGAAAGCGGTGAATTGTTTGAACCTGCACAAGACAAGGTTTATCGTCACCCAACTTTCTATGATTTACCGAATGAATTGAAACATATTTAATTTAGATATTAGATTTTAAAGGTTAGACCGCTTCGCTTTTAGATTTTTTAAATGGAAGTTATCTAACATCTAACATCTAACATCTAACATCTAACATCTAACATCTAAAAAATTATGACGGATTATAT
>CAWVWD010000391.1:0-4710 GCA_963933585.1 uncultured Saprospiraceae bacterium | reverse complement strand
AATTTTCATTGCCAACAACTTCTGCTAATTCTTCCAACGAAATCGCTCCCAAACGATACACAATCACTTTATCATTTTGAAAACTGACAATCGTAGATTCTAAACCTTTTTGGCATAATCCGCCATCCAAAATATAAGGAATCTTTTTACCTAATTGATTTTCAACATGTTGTGCTGTCGTCGGACTGATGTAACCAAACGGGTTTGCACTTGGAGCAGCGAGCGGAAAATCAAGCATTCGTAATAATTCCAATGTCAAGGGATGATTCGGAATTCGAACGGCGACATTTGGTAAGTTTGCGGTTACGGTATCGGGAACAATTGGTTTTTTCGGTAAAACCATCGTCAAAGGACCAGGACAAAAAACGGCTGCTAATTTTTTTGCTAAAAGTGGTAATTCCGTTACGTAAATTTGAACGGCTTCCAGACTCGGTAAATGAATGATTAACGGATTGGTCATCGGTCGTTCTTTGGTTGTGAAAATGAGCTTTACCGCAGCGTCATTCAATGCATTCGCTGCCAAACCGTAAACCGTTTCTGTAGGAATCGCAACGACTTTACCATTTTTTAATAGTTCTGCTGCTTCTTTTATGTCTTGTCCGATTGTTGCCATTGAAGTTATTTATCTGTATTTTTAATTTTTATTTTAGTGTAGGAAACAGGTAATAAATAATCTGCCCGCTCTAACGCACTCTTTTTGCTTCTAAAAAACTTAAAAAACCAGTCTGTAGCCAGGCTATGCATTGATTTTTATAAATTATTTAGAAAGAGAAATAACGCTGTCATAACGGGTAGGTTATTTATTACCTACTCCCTTAATCGCAAAGTTCGTAAAGATTTCGCAAAGTTCGCAAAGATTTTTTCTACGATTTTTTAGGTTTAATAATTACAATTTATAAATAATGAGATTTCATACTTTACTACTTTTAATATTCTTGTTTTCTGTTGGTTGTACACCAAAAGTGGTGGAGAAAATAAGTCAATCAAAAAGCGAATCAATTGGTACCGTTTCCATAGTTCAAAATGGAAAAGCACAACGTTTTGATCCGGGAACTCATATTATAGTTATTAATAAAGATGCTTTTTCAATTCAATTTAATAATTATCATTATACCGCTGAAAAACGTCATTCTGCAAGATTATTAGCATTTAGCTATGATTTGAACTTTTCAGAAATATCCGTTGGAATGAACATAAAGGATAATGAATATCTTGGAAACGGTAGGGGGAAAGCTTCGAACGAAGGTGGTTTTTATGAAAGTATATTTATTGATACCAAAGGTTGTCATTATTTACTTTATGAGAATGAAGATTCACAACGTTTAAACTTAATTTCGGAAGAAGATGATTTATTGAAATTGGGATTTGATATTGCCAATGTAACGATTAAAGGTGAAACCAAAACGATTGGAAACTCGGCTTTGAATAAACTTTGTCTTGTACTTTTCGTCGATAGAAACTTGAATTATATTATTGATGAAGGTGAATTGACGAAATTGACTGTTGTGTTTAGACGGTCTTAGGAGTAAGTGGAACTAAAACGATAAGCGGAGGTTGATTAATTCTTCTAAAGCGGCCGTTACGGACCGTTATAACGTTAGAGAAATAATCCTGAGATTGAGTGATGAATTGATTATTAGCGTAAATAATCAAAAGTTATAAAGTTACAGATTAACAAAAAAACATTCGTAGAAAAGATTGTCAAGCCAATATTTTGAGATTGAAAGTGGAAATAATAAATTCTATTTTTTTGAGTAATTATTAAAAAGTGCATTATCAAATCTTTGAGTAAGATTCGATAATGCGTTTTTAAAATTACTGACCTAACGAATACGTAAACATCAAATAAGTAGACAAAATACTGGTTTTCATCGCATAATTTAAAGATAATCCGTTTGTATATTCCATTCGAAGTTCTGCGGATAAACGATTCTTTTTTGCACCAAAACCTGCGATTAATCCAATAGGGAGACTTCTTGGATTGATAAGAAATGTACGATACCTCAGCACTGAGAAAGCGGGAGCATAATTAATAGCAACGTTACTACTTGCCGTAAATGCATAACTCAAATTCCCTCCGATATTTACGAATGGCGAAACCCTGGCATCTTCTTTACCTAAACGATAACGCAATGCTGCCGAATACCGAAGATACCTAAATAAGAAACCGATTTGTTCTGTCCTTCCCGAAGTTTCCCAAACTTCGCTGAATGAAGTAAATCTTACAAAAAGTAATTCATTATAAAGTGAAAGTCTATTATTCTTTTTTGAAATCGGAACGTCAAATGATAAGCCAATCGGAATCCCTTTAGAAATATCAAAATTTATATTTTCGATATAACTCATATCATAGATTTTTACATTGCTCAAAAATAATGTGGAATATCTATAACCTAAATTTATCGCAAATATTTGCTTCTGGTTTCCTCTACTTTTGTTCTTTGTATCTTTCGTAAATTCGTTCTCATTACCCGAATAGATATTATATGTTGTGAAAATATCTGACAAGGAAGCAGCCGTATTTTCCAATGCATTTATACTTTCAATGATATTCGGACAATCAGAAAATAAAGTTCTTAACTGACTTTTATAACGCTGGGTAAGTACGATGATATTAATATCAATCTTATCATATTTTATTATTTTTTGAACCAAGGTTTGGAATTCGTCATCCTTTTCTGCGAAAAAATGTACTCACTTTTTTTCGTCTTTATATTGATACAATGACGCATTTCCTTTTACCAAAACTTCGACAAAAACGGTATCGGTGATAATCGGTAGCGTTTCGGATTCTTTTAAACCTTCGACATATTTGGAATAATCTGTAATTTGAATAATCCTCGATTCATATCTTCTTTCATAAGGTTTTTCGATTGCAAAAAATTGTATATCAAGTGGTTCGTAAATGCTAATTCGGAGTGTAGAACTATCCAAAAAGATGATTTTATCTGGATTTTGAATTGGATTTCCAAAGTCAATACTTCCGTCAATTCGTTGTTGATTCTTGTCAATAATATGAGCTTTTATAAATCTATCTTGACTAAATAATGAATTGGATAAACAAACGCAAATGGTAATTAATAAAGTGAAATTTAAAATTTTCAGGGTATAAAAAGTATTTTAAAAATGAATGATAATGATAATTAAAAAAGATTACTTTTCCAATAAATTCGATTATTCGTAGATATTTTTAAATCAAGTCGAATATCCGTTTTATCTTTAAATATTTGGTATTCGAGTTTAAACTTAATTTCACTTAACTAAATCTATTTCCATGAAAATCAACATTTTATCCTTATTTTTTATCAGTATTTTGTTATTGACAAGCTGTAGCAAAAACGAAGAATCAACGACATCAGAAAGTTTAGAAACCGTAACCCCTACAATTTTGGTGAATTCGAAATCTGAAAGTAGACGCAAAGTTGATTTTTTCAGTTCAGGAAGTCGAAGTTATGAAGTGGATATTATTCATAAATTATACGAAGAAGCCTTAGATAAAAATAAGGAATTGCAAACGTTACATAATAGAATTCTAGATATGTCAAGTATTAAAAGCGATAGTTTAGCAGCTTTTAATTTATATAAAAGGAATAATGAAGAATATTTTGAAAGTGTAAATAAGTATCTGGCACAAATTCAAGATACGGTTTTGCGAGAAGCGACAAGACAGACTTTTGAGCAATTAGAAAAAAGTTATAGTGGAAAAGTAAATGGACATCTTTCTGCAAAAGAAAAACTCGGTCAACGTGCGAACATTTTGAATGATAGGTTGATTTTGATAAAGTTATTCATCACGCAATCTATGATGCAGAATTATCAAAATAATGAATTGCCGAATTTAAAGCATATAGAAGGTTTGTTAAAGGATTATGATCAATTAATTAACGAAACGAAAAAGTATGTAAAGTAGTTTGGGTTGCGGATTACTTTTAGTTAGAATAACTGAATCTGATAGAAATAATTTTTTTTCAAAACGTTCTACTTAACAGAATCAAAATTCCAGCTTCCTCAAAAAAGATGAATCTATGGAATTGAAAAAATTTAAATCTATTCGTGTGATTTCATAAAGTGAAATCTCCTTTTAAATTGGTCACCTTTTTAAAGGTTCAAATTAAAAATGACTTAGCACTTTAAAAACGATAAACAAATATCCGTTTTTTGATAGGCGATATTGGTATATTTTGGCTTTATTAATTTTTAATTTCTAATTAAAATACTTTTACATAAAGTGAAAAAAATTAACGGTATGTTTATTCAAAAGCGTATTTTTGCACTCATTAAATTTTATCAAAAAATATTATACAAGAATGGCTTTTGAAGTAACAGGAAAATTGCACGAAAAATTCGCAGAACAACAAATATCGGACAGATTCAAAAAACGTGAATTTGTATTGGAAATCGAGGATGGAGCTTATCCTCAGCATATTAAGTTTCAATTAACGCAAGATCGTTGTGGTTTAATTGAGCCTTATCAAGTTGGACAAGATGTGAAGGTTTCCTTTAATCTTAAAGGAAGGCCTTACCAAAATCGTGAAAATAAAACAGTATATTTTACGAATATTGAAGCTTGGAGAATCGAAGGTGCCGGTGGTGCAACGAATCAAAATACACCAGCAGCAGGAAATGATCCTTTCCCGTCAGTGAGTGATATTCCACCGACAGATACTGGTGCGAATGATGATTTACCGTTTTAATTCGTGATATTAGTTT
>CAWVWD010000390.1:0-4748 GCA_963933585.1 uncultured Saprospiraceae bacterium | reverse complement strand
GGAATTGATCCTGTCTTGAAAGATTATATTCACTTGAAACCTAACGGTAGATTGATTCGTGAAGTAGAAACGGTACAAAGTGGATTGAGAAAATCGGCGAAAGATATTCCTCGCGAAGACATGGAGAAGTTAATTGAATTTATAGAAACTAAAGGTTTCTTTGATTTAGATAATACCTACGATTGTACGGATGGAAACTGCCAAAAGCGTAAAAGAGTGAAACCGACACCTGTTCCATTGACTTTAGTTATTCGTCATGGCGGAAAGAAAAAAGTGGTGGTTATTACGGTTTACGGTCAAGATGGAAAAAGAGGGAGATACGTAAATTATCCACCGGAAATTGATATTATTATTAAAAATATTCGATTATTAATAGAAGAGTAAAGTTTAATAATCTTTAGGGTGTGCTTGCAGGGTCTTTATCTACCGTATCTATTAATACTCAACGGCAGATAAAGTATCTGCTACGGATTGTTACAACGTTAGAAAAGTAGCTATTTTTAATTTGCCCTGAAATATTGGTTATTAATAGACATGAAAAGCCATCATTCTGATTTATTCAGAGTGATGGCTTTTTTAATTTCATTCAAATCGAATTTTCTCATTTTTCTGACTAATTTTGATTTCCCTGTGATAAGGTTTTTAATGGATTTGGTGCAGAGTGGTTTTACGATTGATTAGTTGAATAATCAGCTGGAAACCAAGCCCAAATCATGAATCCCTATTTTATACTATGCTACAATAAAAATGCTATGGAAATTATCAGTGTATTTGATATGTTCAAAATTGGGATTGGCCCGTCCAGTTCTCATACTTTGGGCCCGTGGAAAGCTGCGAATGCTTTTGCGGAAGAACTAAAGGAAAAATATGATTTGACTACGGTAAAAACGGTAGAAATTCACCTTTTTGGTTCGTTGGCTTTAACGGGAGTTGGTCACGGAACTGATATTGCCGTCCTGTTAGGATTATGTGGAGAAGATGCCGAAACTATTCCCGTGGATGATGTTCAGAAGATTCCACAAGAAATATATCGGACTAAAAAATTACATCTTAATGGAGAACATTGGATTGATTTTTATCAAATTCAAAATTTGATTTTCCATTTTGATAAACAATTGCCTTTCCATCCAAATGGGTTACAATTCAAAGCTTGGGATAATAAGGACGTCTTATTAATGGACGAGAAATATTATTCTGTTGGTGGCGGATTTATTACGAAAGGGGAGGAGATTGCCGATTTGAAAACGACTGTTCCACCTTACTATTGTGATACTGCCGAAGGTTTATTGAAACATTGTAAAGAAAATAATTTTCCAATATGGAAAATGGTATTGGAAAATGAAAATACTTGGCGAGCTGAAAAAGCGACAAAAGATAGAGTTTGGCAAATTTGGAATGTGATGAAAGACTGTGTTTTCAGAGGTTGTCATACCGATGGAACTTTGCCTGGTGGATTGAATGTAAGTCGTCGAGCGATTGGTATTAATAAAAAATTGTTAGGAAAATTAACGTATCGAGATTACAATGATTGGGTAGAAACGATTCATGATTTGGAATGTAATTTTCAAGAAATTATGAAATGGATTTCTTGTTTTGCTATGGCGGTCAATGAGGAAAATGCGGGATTTGGTCGTGTTGTGACTTCTCCGACGAATGGTGCCGCAGGGGTAATCCCTGCCGTTTTACATTATTATATTTGCTTCGCCAATGAAAAAGCAACCAAAGACGATATTATCAAATTCCTATTAACAGCCTCTGAAATCGGTTCTTTATTTAAAAAGCGAGCAACGATTTCTGCAGCAATGGGCGGCTGTCAAGCTGAAATTGGCGTTTCGTCGGCAATGGCTGCGGCTGCGTTGACAGAATTGTCGGGTGGAACGGTCGAACAAGCATTATTGGCGGCAGAAGTAGCGATGGAACATCACTTAGGAATGACCTGTGATCCTATCGGTGGCTTGGTTCAAATTCCGTGTATCGAACGAAATTCAATGGGAGCAATCAAGGCAATCATGGCAAGTAATATTGCTTTGGAGTCTGATCCTTCAAAAGCAAAAGTCACGCTTGATCAAGTGATTAAAACGATGTGGGAAACGGCTCTCGACATGAATAATAAATATAAGGAAACGTCACAAGGTGGTTTGGCAACAAATGTGAGCGTGGCAGAGTGTTAGTGAATTGTTTGATTGGTTACACAATTAATAATGAAGGTCAAATTAAAAAGGGCATCGAACTGTTTTAAAAAACGGTTTGATGCCTTTTTTATTAAAAATAAAGTGATAATTTATAGCAGCTAACATTGGTTTAAAATTATTTATATGTGTAGTTTTTGCAATTAATTGATTGTCAGTAATCTAAAGTAAAATACTTTACTATTCTAAGTTTATTTTTTGGCTATATGCTTTATTAATTATCACATTTTTTATGTGAATGGGACTTCAAAAAATTAAATACAGGTACTAAAAAATCGTATCTTTAACAATCCATTGATTACACAATTCAAAAATATATGTTACCTATTTATACAGCAATTTTATTAGAAAAGGGAAATGTTAAAGGTGGTACAACATTACCTTGTCAAATGACTGTTGTAAATAATGAAGGAACAATAATAGGAAGTTATATTGTAAAGGTATTTGGTCAAAGACATATCGAACAGTATAACCCAACAAATAAAGAAATTATAGCCAATTATTTAGCAAGTGAATTTGATTTAACTGTTCCTAAAATGGCAATTATTAATGTATCACAAGCCATTATTGATGAATTAAAAACGCAAGAAGCCTATCAAAACGTTATTTTAACAGCAGGTTATTATTTTGGATGTCAATTTATTGAAAACACGTTAAGTTACGAGATAGGAATTAAAACAACTAATTATGAACTGTGGGAATTAGAAACGATTTTTGCTTTTAATGTGTTCATTAGAAATTATGATAGGCGAATAAGAAAGCCTAATATATTATTCAAAAATGGTAATTTTATCCTTATTGATCATGATTTAAGTTTAGATATTCACAAATCTTATGCAGCTTATAAAGCCTTTGATAATTATCAAAATGTGATACAAGGTGTGAAAGGACGACATATCTTTTTGGAACATCTACAAAAATTACACAAAAAAAAGCCCATTTCATTTGATGATTTTATAGAAAGTTTGCGAACTTTGAATATTGGTAAATTACATCAATTAAAAGAATTTTTGGAAAGTCTTGATTTTGATACAGCGGATTTTGAGCAAATTATCACTTATTTGGAAGCTGTAAAGCAGAATTTGAGTGAATTTAAAAAACTATTATTAATCAATCTATAATATGACAAAGCCATTTTTATATAGCGTGTTGCGTTATCGACCTTCTTATTTGTTGGAAGAACAGATAAATGTGGGTTTGTTATTTGTCTTTCCTGATGATGGAGAAGTGATATTTCAATTTCCCACTAAATTGGCGAGAATAACACAATTTTATTCAGCGGCTGATTTACCTATCTTACGGAAATATCTTTACGCATTTAAAACTAAAGCTAAAAAAGCGGAAGCCGAATCAACTACATTTGATGATTTTATTCCTAAAGATGCGAGCAGTTTGTATCTGACCAAACCCAAAAATGGAACATATATTATCAAAGAAGAAATCTTATCGTATTACAAAAATTTATATTTCAAATCGTATTACGAAAATGAATTTAATCGTAAAGACGATGCTTATTTAAAACGAACTTTTGAAACGAAATTAAAAGCGTTTGCACCTACAAAACAGCAATTTTTCAAAAGAAATATTACCGTGAAAAATACAATTGCATCAACTCGATTTGATTATGCTTGGCAAAATGGCAAAACAAACTTAATTAAAACGATAGGCTTAGATTTAGCAACGACAACGAATATTCAAAAAAAAGCATTTCGTTGGTATGGCGAATTGACAGAATTAAAGGATAATTTGCAGGAAGCTAATATTGATATTTTAGTTTCTCGTCCATCATCCAAAGATTTATATAAGGCTTATGATAAGGCTTTATTAATCTTAGATAATATCAAAACAACACATCAAATTAGAGAAGAAGCACAACTTCAAAATTATTTGAATCATGCGATAGAAACGGTGCGAGAATTACCTGATTTGGATTTTGTAGAGGTTAATTAATAAGGAATTATAAATTAGAAAAGCATCAAACTGTTTTTAAATAGTTTGATGCTTTTTCGTTTTCTAACAACCCCAAAAACGGCAAAGGCATGCCTTTGCTTTATAGATTATTATTTCTCAATTCCCAATCATTTTCGTATAATGGGTTCCGATTACGCAATCAAAATCTAAAAATTATGATGAAACAAATATATATTATGGTTGGCGTGATTGCCGTATTATTAGTGATTCAGCGTTACTTGCGTTATAAATTTAGAAAAGAAAAAGAAGAGCGAGAGTATCGAAGATTTGGAAAATGAGTTGGCGGTTTATAGTTTTTAATTAGCAGTATTTTCCGTTTTATCCCCAAAAATCGATGGTTGGTAACTTCGATATTCTATATTCATCGATTTGACCGTCGATATTCAATAGCCCATATATCGTTTTTATATCAAAAAATGACGTTTTTAAACTGTTTTGCAGTTTTGAACTAATTGGAATGATAAAAAAATGGTATTTTTCCGATTCTAAATAACATTATTGGTACTTTCGCCAAATAACCAAATTAAAATCAAAACCATTATACAAGAGGAATAATTGAATGAATTGATATTTTAAAGTCTAACATTC
>CAWVWD010000389.1:0-4754 GCA_963933585.1 uncultured Saprospiraceae bacterium | reverse complement strand
TTTTTGAGAAAATTTAACAAAAAAATACTTCCTAAAAAATGACGATTATTCATACCTACTGCATTCGTTCAGAAATCCTTGACAGTTAAACCGTGTCGGTTTTTAAAACCGACACGGTTTCTACGAGAATAAACTATCAATAACTTTTGAGCAGTTGCACTACCTACTTACCTTATAAATTAGGATAAAAACAATTATTCAGAGCGGAACATATCACGAATTATTTCAGACCAAGCACTACTGGTAAAATGTTAGAATTAATCATTTTGCGAAGCAAAAAATCTATGTGTTTAGCTTTTTTAATTATAATTTTTCAAAAAAACTATGATTTCAACGCTTCATCCAATTCCTCAACTCTTCCTTGAATATCCTCAAATTTATCAGAATATTGCTTCACTTTGCGTGCTTCGATTTCCAAAAGTGCATCAAAATCATCGAAATTACGATTTACTTTTTCTTTTATCGTACCAATATAATCATTCAAACGATGCGTAATATCAATTGTTAAAGCCACTTTTCCTTTCGTAATTGCAGCATTATATTCTTCAAATAATTCCTTTCGTTTGGACGAAACCGTAAAACTTGAGACGGCTAAACCGATAACCGTCAAAACGCCACCAGTAATATCGAAAACCATTCCTTGCGTTACGGCTGCGAGTATAACGCCTATCGCTGCCAAACCACTTCCTGTCGCAATGTTCGGTGAGAAATTATCTTTTTCGGGAAACATCGTTGGATCCAAAAAATTCTCTGAACGATTGATAAAAGCGGCAAATTCTGTTTGCAAATCTTTCAAAACATTCGTTCTGCGTTCGGATAAATCTGTAAAAATGTGTTGGTTATCTTTTAAAACTGTTTTAGAATTTCTGATTTTTAAATCAATAATTTTGACCATTTGCTGAATATTATCCGCAATATCGCCAACGCCATTATTTAATTTTTCAGTTAAAGCCGAATTCAAATCCGTTTCTAATTCCTTCGCAATATCATCCAACCAAGCTTTCGACGATTCTTTTTTTGAAAATACCGACATCACCGTTCGACGTAATAACGTAAAAAAGCCCAAGCCTTCTCGCAATTGCTTTTCCGTTCGCATCGAAATTGCATCATAAGAATCAATCATATTTTCTACCAAAACATCAACTTGCTTCTTCGACTTCGCTTCCTGCTCGTTCAGCGTTTCCGTTATATCCGTTCTAAATGCGAAGTCTGCTTCGTATTGTTCTGATAAAACCTCTAAACCTGATGAAATTCGTTTGGATACGTTTTGAGCCGTTTCTAAATTATTTTTTAATTTCAATAGCGGTGCTTTTCCGCCAGTAATATTTTCTCGAATATATTCCCGAACAGCCGTAAAACCACTTTCAGGATTCTTTTCCTGTTCTTCCAGCGCAGAAACAGCAAAGACATTTGGATTCGCAATGCCTTTCTTTTCCGCTTGTTTAATCACGCCATTGATATTCGTCTCCAAATCATTTCCACGCATCAAATCCTTTTGTTGCAAAATAAAAATGACCTTTTTTTGCCAATCTTTATGAATGTAATCAAAGAATTCCCAAGCCGATTGTCGATAAGGATTTTTAGCTTCAAAGACGAAAACGATTAAATCACTTCCAGGAATAAATCGTTCCGTAATTTCTTGATGATGTTCAATAATCGTATTCGTTCCCGGCGTATCGACAATGGCGATTTCCTTTAATATTTCGACCGGATAAAATATTTTTTTCAAATATGGATTAATGACAACGGTTTGCTCAACTTCGCCATACAAAATCTGCTGAATCGTGTCGGTGCAAGGATCCGGAGCAACTTTCGTGACTTCCTTATCCGTTTCCAAAAGTGCATTTACAAAGCTACTTTTACCCACTTTCACTTCGCCGACAATCACAAACATAAATGGTTCATGAATTCGATTTCGCAAATCACTGACCATTTCCGAAAGGGAAGCATTATTTATATCAATTGCCATTTGATGCAAATCCTTCACGACTTCCACCATTTGAAAGCGATATTGCTGTAATTTTTGATTTAATATCCGACTCATATTATCTATTTTTCTATAGGTTCAGACCTATGATTATCGATGCGTAGAAAACGGGCCACAATAAGCTACCCATTCCCTTTATTATTATTAATAATTTAATGATTAGACTTGAAAAGTTGAAATCTATAACACTTCACCTTTTAAGGTTTTAACCTTATTTCCAAAAATAATTCAAGCCTCAATTTACGATATTTAAATTAACTAATAAGTATCGAGCATACAGAAAACGTAGTAACCACAAGAAAATAAAAATCGAATTTTCGTATAAATCCTCCTTTCTCGATAAAATCAAGATAAGCTTTTTATCCCCTTCAAAGGAGGAAAAAATAACGACAGAACTGAATTCCATAAAGACTGAAAGCTATTTCCAGACTCCTTTTCAAGAAAGAAGTTCAATTATTTAACGATTGCCATTGATAGAAAAAGCGGTATCAGACATCAATTAATTAATCAGAAAAAATGTACTTTACGAAGCACCTTAAAATGGATGATATATTTGGTATCGTTTTGGATATTAGTTGTACCAAATACAGGAAATTAGTAAAATGCTGCAAATTAAAACATTGATTATTTTTTAATGTTTAATACTCTGTTTATTAATTAATTACGTGTTATTTTGTATATAATTTACAAAAATAAAATGACCTGTTATTTTTTTTAGTTCCAATTTTAGAGTTTCATAACGTCTATGAATTTTAGATATTATTGGACAAATTCATCACTATTATTCATTGAAATTATTGTCATTTATTAGGTAATTTTTACCTTAAATATTTATTATTTAAACCGAAAAATAATCATTATGAGCAAAAAAATTACACTTAAACTTAGCTGGCTTATTGTTTTGATTGCTTGTAATTTTGGGCTGATGGCTCAAGAAACAACAGTTAATGGAGTTGTGATAGATGCTACAACTGGCGAAACACTTCCTGGAACGACAATCATTATAAAAGGAAAAGTATTGGGAACGACTACGGATTCCAATGGCGAGTTTAATTTTGCAATCACACTTCCACCACCATTTACACTAGTATTTTCATCTGTTGGCTACGAAATTAGAGAAGTCGAAGTAACGGAAACTTATCAAGAATTAGAAATAAGATTACGTTCTGAAATCGTGATAGAAGCAGATTATGTAATTTCGGCTTCTCGTTATGGAGAATCTGTTTTACAATCTCCTGCAACGGTTGCAAAAATGGATGTAAATGCTATCGCACAATCACCAGAATTCAATGTTTATAATTCAATCGCAAACTTTTCAGGCTTACAACTGAATAAAAATAGTATTACGTATAATTCTCCAAATGTTAGAGGTTTTGCAGCGGTTTCAAATCCTCGTTTTGTACAAATCATTGATGGAATGGATAATTCACCTCCTGGTTTGAATTTCGCTTTGGGGAATTTGGTCGGTATTTCTGAGTTAGATGTTGCAGAAATTGAGTTGATTTCTGGAACGGCATCTTCTATTTATGGACCGAATGCATTTAATGGCGTTTTATTCATGAGTACCAAATCCCCTTTCGATTACGAAGGATTTAGTGCGTATTCTAAAAATGGAATTACACAACAAGATGCGGCAGGTACGAATTCTTTCATCGAAGCTGGAATGCGTTATGCGAAAGTGATGAATGATGTTTGGGCAATTAAATTAAATGCTTCCGTTACGAAGGGAACGGATTGGTACGCAACGGATTATACCGATGAAGATACGCATCCCTTGAATGCTGCGAACCGAGGAAATATTGAAACGAATCCTTCTTATGATGGTGTCAATATTTACGGTGATGAAATCGCAACGACATTAGATTTGGATGCAATTACAGGTTCTCCTGTCGGAACTTTCGGAAATATTCGTGTTGCACGAACTGGTTATAGAGAGGAAGATTTGACGGATTATAGTGCAGAACAGGTGAAAGCGGATGCCTCTTTACACTATCGAGCTACGAATGATTTAGAAATTATTGGAACTTATAAAATCGGTCTTGGAAAAACTTTATTCCAAGGTGCAAACCGTTACAATTTCCGTAATTTATATATGCAGCAAGCGAAATTAGAAGCGAAAGGTTCGAACTATTTCTTAAGAGCTTATGCTAATTTGGAGAATTCCGGTCAATCGTATGATATGCGTTTTGCAGCTTGGAATATCAATCGTTATGAGAAATCTGATTCGGATTGGTTTACGGAATATGCCGGAGCTTATTTAGGTCAAGTTCCAGGAGTCGCTCCAGGAAATCACAGTGCTTCTCGCTCATTTGCAGATCGCGACAGATTAGAACCAGGAACAGAAGCGTTTCGTATTGCTTTTGATTCTATTACCGGTTTAGCAGATTTGACGCAAGGTGCGAAATTCTTAGATCGTTCGGAAATGTATCATTTTGAAGGTCAATATGATTTCTCTAATTATTTTGACTTTATGGAATTTCAAATTGGTGGAAATTATAGAACCTTCCGTTTAATCTCTGATGGCACATTGTTTAATGATGTGGACGGAATACCGATTGCAAATAGCGAATACGGTGCTTACACAAGAGGCGCTTTCTATTTTGCAAAGGACGCTTTAAAGTTGGCTTGGGCCGTTCGTTATGATAAAAATCAAAATTTCGATGGTCAAATTACACCTCGTGCTGCTTTGATTTATTCGACAGGAAAAGACAAGGAACATAATTTCCGTTTTGCTTTCCAAACAGGTTTCCGTAATCCTACGACTCAA